>JANOHS010000196.1:0-2070 GCA_031406655.1 Micrococcales bacterium | reverse complement strand
GCCGACGAACTTGCCCGTGTTGACGTCAATCACGGTCATCGCCTCGGTCCGGTCGATCACCAGAGAGCCACCGGAGGGCAACCAGACCTTGCGGTCCATGGCCTTGGCGATCTGCTCGTCAACGCGGTAGTGCGTGAACAGATCCTCCCCTGCGGTCCAGTTCTGGATCCGGTCGGCCAGATCCGGCGCGACCGTGTTGACGTAACCACTGACGGTCTCCCAGGCCGTCTCACCGGAGACGATCAGGCTGGCGAAGTCCTCGTTGAAGACGTCGCGAATGACGCGAACGGTGAGGTCTGGCTCACCGTGCAGCAGTGCCGGAGCGTTGGCGCTCTTGCTCTTCTTCTGGATCTCCTCCCAGACAGCGGTCAGCCGCGACACGTCGGCTCGCAGCTCGTCCTCGCTGGCGCCCTCGGCCGCCGTACGCACGATGACACCGGCGTTCTCGGGGACAACCTCGCGCAGGATCTTCTTCAGGCGGGCTCGCTCCGTGTCGGGAAGCTTCCGCGAGATGCCCATCATGTTGCCGTCCGGCACGAAGACCAGATAGCGGCCGGGAAGTGAGATCTGCGAGGTCAGGCGCGCGCCCTTGTGACCGATGGGGTCCTTGGTGACCTGGACGAGGACGCCCTGGCCCGAGCTGAGCGCGTTCTCGATGCGCTTGGCGCGGTTGTTGTCCAGCCCCGCGGCATCCCAGTTGACCTCACCGGCGTACAGCACGGCGTTGCGGCCCCTGCCGATGTCCGCGAACGCGGCCTCCATGCTCGGAAGGACGTTCTGGATCCGGGCGAGATAGACGTTGCCGGCCATCGAGGCGTTGATCTCGCGCGAGACGTAGTGCTCGACCAGTACACCGTCCTCAAGGACGCCGATCTGGGTGCGGTCCTGCTTGTGGCGAACGACCATGACGCGCTCGACGCTTTCGCGCCGGGCCAGGAACTCAGCCTCGGTGATGACGGTCCGCCGGCGCCCAGACTCACGTCCCTCACGGCGTCGCTGCTTCTTGGCCTCCAACCGGGTCGAGCCCTTGACCGCGGTGACCTCGTCACGCGGCGGGCGCGGCTCCCGCACCCGAGTCGTGGTGCTGGCAGAGTCATCGCCCTCGCCGGAGGCGCCGCGGCGACGACGGCGCGTGCGGCGGTGGCTCGAGCCGTCATCCTCCGCCCCGTCGCCGTCAGCGGAGTGCTGACCGCTCGAGGAAGCTTCGGCGCCGTCCTTCTCTGAGGTCTCATCGCCGTCCGTAGCGGCCTCGTCGGCGCCGCCGTCGCCCCCGGCACGACCCCGGCGACCCTTGCCGCCGCGACGGCGGCGGCGGCGTGCACCGTCAGCCCCGGAGTCGTCCGAGTCATCAGCCACGTCGGCGCCGTCCTGGGTCGTTTCTGCACCCTTGGCTTCGGCACCCTTGGCCTCGGCGACCTTCGACAGAGCTTCTTGGGTCGGCGCCGGCTCGGGGGCCGCCGTTGGAGCGGTGGCCCGACGGCGGCGCGGGGCCTTGGCGGGCTCGGGCGCCTGGAACAGCAGCCCGAATCCGGGAATCTCCTGGGCCGGCGCCGGCGTGGACGCTGGTTCAGGCTCAACCGGTGCCACCAGAGGTTCGACCGGTGCCGATGCGGGATCGACTGATCCGGCCGCAGACTTCGCGGTGGTCTTGCGGGGAGCGCGCTTGGCGGTCTTGCGGGCCGGGGCCTTGACCTTGGCCGGCGAGTTCGCCTCGACCGCAGCCTCTGCGACCGATGCGCCTTCCACCTCAGTGTCTTCCACCGCTGTGTCAGCCACTGCAACATCAGCCGGCGCGACGGGCGCCTTCCTGGGTGTGCTTGCCTTCTTGGTTGCCTTGCGGGGAGCCCGTTTGGCTGCGGCCTTCTTCACCGGAGCGGGGGTCTCGTCGGGCAGCTCAGATGCGTTGCCCGTGTCTGGGTTCTTCTTGTCGTTGGATGCCATGTTGGGCGTCTTCCCGTCACCCACGTGGCGAGGACCACACCCTGGGCAGGTAGCCCTCATCGCCGCATGGTGCGCGGTTAGCGTCGTCTCCCGCAATGGGCGGGCGGGACGGAAGTCGTCGTTACAGCT
>JANOHS010000159.1:0-5979 GCA_031406655.1 Micrococcales bacterium | reverse complement strand
CACGTTCATCCGCGTCGGAGACGGAGACCAGGGCCTCACGCGCCAGGTCGTCCCCGATGCCCTTGCTGCGCAGCTCGCGGGCAAGGGCACCCCTTGCCAGAGCACGTCCGGCCTGCTGGGTACGAACGAGCATCTTGGCATAGGCCTGGTCATCGACAAGGCCGACCTCGGTCAGCCGGTCCAGAACGGCCTCCGCCACATCAGCGAGGCAACCACGTTGCGACAGCTTCACCTCCAGCTGAGCGCGGCTGCGCGGCGCCATGGCCAGCTGACGCAGCACGATCTGTCGTGCCACGTCGTGCGGATCCGGCTCCCGACCCTGCGACTGGACATCGGGAACCAGATCACCCTTCGCGGAGGATGCGAGCGAGTTGGCTCCAGGAACCACTCTCATCGCCTCGTTCTGCATCCCCGTCACCGTCCGGATCAGAAGTCGACCGGGACGTCTCTGACCGGCCCAGCCTTGGTCTTCACATCGTTGACCTGCACATCGTTGACCGGCGGGGCTGAGACCGACACGTTCTTGACCGGCAGGCCCCTGACCGGCGGGGCTTTGACCGACGCTGACCTGGCCGACACTGACTTGGCCGGCACGGCGACGATCGGGTCAGCCGTCTGGTCAACCCGCGGGCCGATGCCGAGCTTCTCCTTGATCTTCTTCTCCAGCTCGTCGGAGAGGTCGGGGTTGTCCCTCAGGAACGAGCGTGCGTTCTCCTTACCCTGCCCAAGCTGGTCGCCTTCGTAGGTGTACCAGGCACCGGCCTTGCGCACAAAGCCGTGCTCGACGCCCATATCGATCAGGCCACCCTCGCGCGAGATGCCCAACCCATAGATGATGTCGAACTCGGCCTGCTTGAACGGTGGGGCGACCTTGTTCTTGACGACCTTGACCCGGGTGCGGTAGCCCACTGCGTCGGTGCCGTCCTTGAGCGTCTCGATGCGGCGGACGTCCAGGCGGACCGAGGCGTAGAACTTCAGGGCCTTGCCACCGGTCGTCGTCTCGGGGCTGTTGTGCACCATGACCCCGTCGACGAAGTAGTTGTGCGTTCCAGCCACCTCGATGTCGAACCGGTGCATGGACCTCGTTTGTGGCTTGATCTTGACCTCAAGCACCCGGGCCGGTACGAGCACCTGGCTCGGCTCGACGAATTGCGGCTCCACGGCGAACTGCCCACGCAGCCGCGGAAGCAGCTTGTAGTCCATCGACGGGTGGATGTAGGGCGCCACCAGCTCGAGGAACCTGCTGCTGCCGGCAGTCGTCATCGTCAGCACGGCCATCTTGGCAGCACCACGTATCGAGACCTTGCTGTCAACACCGTGGACATCGCGCAGGAAGTCGGCGAGCCGGACGCGGCTCGCCTCGCTCATCGCCTCTACGCAGAACTCGACCCGACCACTGCCGCCAGCAGTGCGCACCTGCACGCCCTTGGAACGCTCGGTGAACGAGCCGTCGTCCATGAACCAGACGGCCAAGGCCAGCGGGCTCAGTGACTTGAGGTAGTCGTCGGTCAGCTGCCTCTTGCCGTCTCCCCAGTAGACGACCTCGCGAAGCTCGCCGAGCTCGGGTAACGGCGACAGGTCGACGAAGACGGCACCCTTGGCGTTGACCGTCCGGGACTGACCGATGTTGCCGAACAACGTTGCCTTCCAGTCGAGGTAGTCGGCCTGCCTCGCACCATGCCCCATCCGGAAGCGCACGCCATGACGATCACGCAGGTTGGGCGCCAGGTGGGCGTCGCCCATGAGGCCGCCCAGCACAACCTGCCACTGCTGGTCACTCAGCCGTGCCGTTTCGTTGGCGAGCACCCGGTCGCCCGCAATCAGCTCACCGGCCTCCCGCCAGCCCCCGGGGGTACGGATCAGGTGGTTGTCCGTCGCTGCGAACTGCGAGCGACCATTGCCGCCGGACTTCTCCACGGTGAACTGCAGGAAGCGCTCGGCCACCCCGTTGTCGAACCAGTTGGTGACGGGACGATTGACGATCTGGTTGAGCTCGACGTCGTAGGTGCGGACCTCGACCGGCAGCTTCTGGTTGACGATCTTGCCGATCTTCTCCGTTGAACCGTCGGCCAACGTCACCCGGGTGTTGTAGGAGAAGCAGCCGAACATCACGCCGATCTTCTCGCGGAGCTGGTTGATGAAGATCGCCGTCGTGCCGGTGTTGCTGATCGTGCCGGTGAGCTTGCGCAGGGCCTGGGACATCAGGCGCGCCTGGAGGCCCACATGGCTGTCGCCCATCTCGCCCTCGATCTCGGCCCGTGGAACCAGTGCCGCGACCGAGTCGATGACGATGATGTCGATGGCCCCGGAACGAATCAGCATGTCCGCGATCTCCAGCGCCTGCTCGCCGGTGTCGGGCTGGCTGACCAGCAGGCCGTCCGTGTCGACGCCGAGCTTCTGGGCGTAGTCGGGGTCGAGCGCGTGCTCGGCATCGATGAATGCCGCGATACCGCCGGCCTTCTGGGCGTTGGCCACCGCGTGCAGGGCAACGGTCGTCTTGCCCGAGCTCTCCGGGCCGTAGATCTCGACGACGCGCCCACGGGGCAGCCCGCCGATGCCCAGTGCGATGTCCAGGGCGATGGACCCCGTGGGAATGACGTCGATGGGGACCCGGACCTCGTCGCCGAGCCGCATGACCGCACCCTTGCCGTGCGCCTTCTCGATCTGCGCCATCACTGCTTCCAGCGACTTCGCGCGATCTGCTCCAGCCATGTCCTTCACCTGTCATTTCTGTATAGGAGTCCGCCGTCTACCTGCGACCGACACCTATGCGGGATGCATCTCGTGTCGAGTCAGACGTTACGAGCGACCTCCGACAGCCACACCCATCAGGCGCAGACCTGTGGACGCTGGGATGACGGAGGCAACCCATGGGGACAAACGTACCCGAACAACTGTTCGACCGGTGCGGTTGGCTGCAGGACACGCCGGGAAACGTTCGCCCCGTCCCAGATCTCTCGGCGCCGCGCTCAGGACAGGAGCAGCTTCTCGATCCGGCGTGCGGCCCCGACCAGCCCGAGCAGACCCAGGATGACGAGGTAGGCCACGTGGACGAGCAGCCCAGGCCCGACCTCGCCCAGCATCAGGCCCCGCTCCAGCGCCACACCGTGATAGAGCGGCGTGGCCTGAACGATCCACTGGACCACGCCCGGGTAGGTTGCGAGCGGGAAGAACGTCGCCGAGAACAGGAACATCGGCTGGATCGCCAGCGTGACGTAGTCGAAGTCCACCCATGAGCGCATGAACGTCGTCGCGAACATGCCGACCGCCGAGAAGGTGAAACCGATCAAGGTCGCAGCCGGCAGCGCGAGCAGGGCCCACCACGAGTGCACGGCCCCCACGAGCCAGGCGACCACCAGGAACCCTGCGGCATAAAGGCCCCCGCGGATCAGCGACCACGTGATCTCACCGACCGCCACGTCGCGCGGCCCCAGCGGGGTGGCCAGCACCGAGTCGTAGAGCTTGGCGAACTTGAGCTTGAAGAACACGTTGAACGTCGAGTCGAACACGGCGCCGTTCATGGCGGAGGCGGCCAGCAACGCGGGTGCCACGAAGTGCGCGTACGGCACCGATTGACCACCGCTGGTGGTCACGACCTTGACCAGGGCGCCGAGCCCGATCCCCATGGAGAACAGGAAGAAGACCGGTTCGGCGAAGCCCGTGACCAGGGCGATCCAGCCATGCCGGAAGCTCATGATGTTGCGCTCGACCAGGATCCGCGCCATCCCGGCACCTGCGGGCATGGGCATCGCCCGGGCGATGCGAGAGCCGAGCCCCCTGGTGGGCGAGGAGGGCGCCCTGGTCGTGGCCGTCATACGACCAGCCTCTTGGTGAAGGCGCGACGAGCCAGCCACGAGCTGACGGCGATCGCGACCAGCAGGTATGCCGTGTGCCCCAGAATGCTTGCTGCGTCGGGTGATCCGAGCGCCAGCGACCGGTTGGCCTCGACACCGTGCCACAGCGGTGTGACCCACGCGATCGGGCGCAGGAAGGCCGGCAGCTGGTCGACCGGGAAGAACGTGCCGGAGAACAGGAACAGCGGCGTGATGATGAAGCGGAACAAGATGTTGAATCCGCCATCGCCCTCCTGCGCGGCAGAGAACGCGAAGATCGGCACCGCGAAAGCCATCCCGGTCAGGAGCGTGATCGGCAGGGCGAGCAGCACCCACCACGAGCCGAACGCCCCGAACAGCGCTGCCACCCCGATGAAGATTGCCGTGGCGCCGGTGATCTGCATCGCGACATAGGTCAGATGACCGATCAGGATGTCGTTGATGCCAATCGACGTGGCGAGCATCGCGTGGTACTTCATGTTCCAGCGGATTGCCCCCAGCACCTGGTAGCTCGACTCCCCCATGGCCACCCACATCGCCTGTGCCGCAACGATTCCGGGCACGACGTAGTGCAGGTAGGGGACTCCGCCGACGCCTCCCGCGGACTTGTCCACGAGGCTGCCCAGACCTAGACCCATGGACAGCAGGAAGAGCACTGGTGAGAGGAATCGTCCGAAGATGCTCCCCCGCCAGGTGCGCTTGTATGCCGTCACCCAGGACCCGAAGACCGGTCGCCAGGGTGCAGGCCCCGGCAACGGAGGCGGTGTTGGTGTGGTGACCGAGGCGCTCATCAGTCCACCAGCGTCCGGCCGGTCAGGTGCAGGAACACGTCCTCCAGGGTCGAGCGTCGGACCAGCGAGGACAACGGCTCGATCCCGCGCATGTGCACCGCGGCGGCGGCGGCGTCACCGTCCTCGGTGTAGACCAGCAGCCGGTCGGGCAGGACCTCGACGCGCTCACCGATCCCGGCGATGGCATCGCCATGATGGCCGTGGTCGTCGGTGTCGAAGCGCAGCTCGAGGACCTCACGGGTGGAGTACTCGGTGATCAGGGATCGCGGTGATCCCTCGGCCACGATCTTGCCGTGGTCCATCACGACGAGCCGGTCGCACAGCTGCTCGGCCTCGTCCATGTAGTGGGTCGTCAGGACCAGCGTCACGCCAGAGCGCTTGAGCCGAAACAGCCTGTCCCACAACACATGTCGGGCCTGGGGGTCGAGTCCGGTAGTTGGCTCGTCCAGGAGCAGGATCTCGGGTCGGTTGATCAGCGAGCGCGCGATGGTCAGCCGTCGCTTCATGCCGCCCGACAGCGGCTCGACCTTGGACGTGGCTCGGTCGGTGAGCTGGGCGAAGTCGAGCAGCTCCGTTGCACGAGAACGAACCTCGCTGCGGGAGAGCCCGAAGTACCGGCCGTAGATCCAGAGGTTCTCCTGAACCGTCAGCTCCTCGTCGAGGGTGTCCTTCTGGGGGACGACGCCCAGCCGGGCCCGGATCTGGGGACCATGGGTGGCCGGGTCCTGACCGAACAGCCGCAGCTGGCCGCCGCTCGCCGGGGACACGCAGCCGACCATCTTCATCGTGCAGGACTTGCCGGCGCCGTTGGGCCCGAGGAAGCCGAACGCCTCGCCCCGCTGAACGGCGAAGTCGATGTTGTCGACGGCGGTGAAGTCACCGAAGGTCTTGGTCAGGCCCGTGGCCTGGAGCAGGAGGTCTGGGTCCGGATCAGTCACGTACTGAACGCTATCGCCTCAAGCGGACCGGAGCTCATCGCCTCTTCTTGGGGTCGTGCAGCTCCTTGCCGAGCCTGCGTTCGATCGGCACGTCCATGTCGGCGCACAGGGCCAGCCAGGCCTCCCGCGGCTTGACCCCGGCCTCGAGCGCCTCCATGGGAGTTCGGTTGCCCAGAGCACCAAGGACGTGGTCACGGGCCAGGGACCGGGCATAGGCAGCACCGAACTCGTCGTCCATCAGCCGCCAGAAGTCGCTCATCCGCACCCGGGGAGTCTCACACACAACACCGCCACCCCCCGTATGCCGGCAGACGTACCCAGCCGACGGGCCACCCGGGCACTTCTTCCGACCAAAGCCGGCAGACGTACCGGCCGCCCGGCATACCGGGCACTTCTTCCGACCAAAGCCGGCAGATG
>JANOHS010000140.1:0-2390 GCA_031406655.1 Micrococcales bacterium | reverse complement strand
GGTCTCCCACGGGCGGGACAGGTCCAACGGGCCCATCGACATCTCGTAGACCCGGAACGTGTCCGCGCCGTAGGCCTCGAACATCTCATCCGGCGTGACCACGTTCTTTAGGGACTTGCCCATCTTCCCGTACTCACGGCTGACCGGCTGACCCTTCCACGAGTAGGAGGTCTGGTCGCCGGGCCCGGCCTGCCCGATGACCTCGGCCGCCGGCACAGCCTGGCCGCGGGCGTCGCGGAACGCATAAGCCTGGATATAGCCCTGGTTGAACAGCTTGCGGAACGGCTCCTCGCTGCTGACGTGACCCAGGTCGAACAGCACCTTGTGCCAGAAGCGGGAGTACAGCAGGTGCAGCACCGCATGCTCGACGCCGCCGACGTACAGATCGGCACCGCCGGGGTCAAGTGCGCCAACCGGGGCCCCCACAACGGTTTCGGCCTGTTTGCCCATCCAGTACTTCTCCACCTCGGGGTCAACGAGCTTCTCGTTGTTGGCCGGGTCCAGATAGCGCAGCTCGTACCAGCACGAGCCGGCCCAGTTGGGCATCGTGTTGGTCTCGCGGCGGTAGGGCTTCAGGCCGTCGCCCAGGTCCAGCTCGACGTTGACCCACTCCTGCGCCCGGGCCAGGGGCGGGGCGGGGGTGGACTGCGCGTCCTGGGGGTCGAACGTGGCGGGCGAGTAGTCCGCCACCTCGGGCAGGAGCACCGGCAGCATGGACTCGGGCAGGGCGATCGCGTTGCCGACCTCGTCGTAGACGATTGGGAACGGCTCGCCCCAGTAGCGCTGCCGGGAGAACAACCAGTCGCGCAGCTTGTACGTGATCGTGCCCTCGCCAAAACCCTTGTCCTGCAACCACTCGATGGTCCTGGCCTTGGCCTCGGTGACACCCAGGCCGTTGAGCGAGATCTCGTCGTTGGCGGAGTTGATAGCCGGGCCGTCGCCGACAAAAGCCTCGTCGTCGGGGTGACCCGCAGGGGGCTTCACGGTGCGGATGATCGGCAGGTCGAACTTGGTAGCGAACTCGAAGTCGCGCACGTCCTGACCCGGCACCGCCATGATCGCGCCGGTCCCGTAGCCCATCAGCACGTAGTCGGCCACGAATACCGGAATCGACCGCCCGTCAACGGGATTGGTCGCGAATGCGCCGGTGAACACGCCCGTCTTGTCCTTGCCCTCGGACTGCCGCTCGATGTCGCTCCTGCGCGAGGCCGCCAGCCGGTATGCCGCTACCGCCTCCTTTGGTGTCACCGTCTGGGGTCCGCCCGGCACCCAGGCATCACGCGTCCCCTCGGGCCAATCAGCAACCGGGACAATGGAATCCACCAGCGGGTGCTCCGGAGCCAACACCATGAAGGTGGCACCGAAAAGGGTGTCCGGGCGGGTGGTGAAGACGTCGATCGACGCCGTCGGGCCATCCCCCGCCAGAGAGCGGTCTACCGGGAAGGACACCCTTGCCCCGGACGAACGCCCGATCCAGTTGCGCTGCATCAGCTTGACCGGCTCTGGCCAGTCCAGACGGTCCAGGTCGTCGACCAACCGGTCTGAGTACTTGGTTATCCGCATCATCCACTGGGACAGGTTGCGTTTGAAAACCGGGAAGTTGCCCCGCTCGGACCGACCATCTGCCGTCACTTCCTCGTTGGCCAGGACCGTGCCCAACCCAGGGCACCAGTTGACCGGCGCCTCTGAGATGTACGCCAACCTGTGGTCGTCAATCTCCCTGCGCTGCGCATCGGGGTCGAGCGACGTCCACGGCACGCCGGAGGCAGTGGCCCGCTCACCTGACTCCAAAGCCGCGACCAGATCAGCTATCGGCCGTGCCTGTCCGAGCCCACGCTCGGCCGACTCGTCATACCAGCTGTTGAAGATCTTGAGGAAGATCCACTGGGTCCACCTGTAGAAGTCCTCGTCGATCGTCGAGATCGCGCGGCGGTCGTCGTGGCCCAGCCCCAGCCGGCGCAGCTGACGCCGCATGGTGACCATGTTCTCTTCGGTGGTCTTGCGTGGGTGCTGTCCGGTCTGCACGGCATACTGCTCAGCGGGCAACCCGAACGCGTCGTAGCCAAGGGTGTGCAGGACGTTCTTGCCCGTCATCCGCTGGAAGCGCGCGTAGACGTCGGTGGCGATGAAGCCCAGCGGATGCCCGACGTGCAGGCCGGCGCCGGACGGGTAGGGGAACATGTCGAGGACGAAGAGCTTCTCGCGGCCGGCCACGCCCTCCGGATCAGCCCAAGGGCCAGCCGGGTTAGGTGCGTGGAAAGTACCCGCATCCTGCCAGTGGTCCTGCCACGACAGCTCGATGCGTTCGGCCAGCTCGGCCGTATAGCGGTATGGAGTGTCGTTCATCGTCGCATCCTCTGATCGTTGTCCTGCAAGTGCATGCTTCTCGC
>JANOHS010000096.1:0-3003 GCA_031406655.1 Micrococcales bacterium | reverse complement strand
GAGGCGGTTGTCCGCGGGGTCCGTCACGCCCTCGGTGTGCGCCCCGTCTACAAGACCGTCGACACGTGTGCGGCCGAGTTCGCTGCGCAGACGCCCTATCACTACTCGACCTATGACGAGGAGACCGAGGTCGCACCCCGGACGCGTCCGGCTGTCATCATCCTGGGCTCCGGGCCGAACCGCATCGGGCAGGGCATCGAGTTCGACTACTCCTGTGTCCACGCGAGCTTTGCGTTGCGGGACCACGGTTTTGACACGGTCATGGTCAACTGCAACCCCGAGACCGTGTCCACCGACTACGACACGTCCAGCCGCCTCTACTTCGAGCCGCTGACCCTTGAGGACGTCCTCGAGGTCGTCCACGCCGAGCGGGTGGCCGGGCCGGTTGCAGGGGTCATCGTGCAGCTCGGGGGGCAGACTCCACTTGGCCTGGCCCGGGCGCTCAAGGCCGAGGGAGTGCCGATCGTGGGCACCAGCCCGGAGTCGATCCACCTCGCCGAGGACCGGGGCGCCTTCTCCAGGGTGCTGGCCGAGGCCCATCTGACGGCGCCACGGCACGGCACGGCATACAACGGTGAGGAGGCTGTGGAGGTCGCCCGCGAGATCGGCTACCCCGTCCTGGTCCGCCCCTCATATGTCCTGGGCGGGCGCGGCATGGAGATCGTCTACGACGACGAGACGCTGATCGGCTACGTGACCCGCGCCACCCAGTCCGCCCCGGAGCACCCGGTGCTGGTCGACCGCTTCCTCGACGAGGCCATCGAGATCGATGTCGATGCGATCTACGACGGCCACGAGATGTATCTGGGCGGCATCATGGAGCACATCGAGGAGGCTGGCATCCACTCCGGCGACTCGGCGTGCGTGCTCCCGCCGGTCACGCTCGGCCACGAGGAGCTCAAGCGCGTCCGCGAGTCAACACTCAGGCTTGCCAAGGGAATTGGCGTCCGAGGCCTGATGAACGTGCAGTTCGCCCTGGCCCAGGACGTCCTGTATGTGCTTGAGGCCAACCCGCGCGCCAGCCGCACCATCCCGTTCGTCGCCAAGGCGACCGGCGTGCCGCTGGCCAAGGCTGCCGCCCGGGTGATGCTCGGCGCCACGATCGCCCAGCTGCGCTCCGAAGGGATCCTGCCGCCGCAGGGCGATGGCGGAGCGATGCCGGCCCATGCCCACGTCTCGGTCAAGGAGGCGGTGCTGCCCTTCAAGCGCTTCCGCACCCACGAGGGTCGCGTGGTTGACAGCCTGCTCGGCCCCGAGATGCGCTCGACCGGCGAGGTCATGGGCATCGACTCGGACTTCGGGGCGGCGTTCGCCAAGAGCCAGCTCGGGTTCGGCCCTGGTCTGCCGCGGACAGGGACCGTCTTCGTCTCGGTCGCGAACCGGGACAAACGAGCCATGATCTTCCCCATGAAGCGGCTGGCTGACCTCGGCTTCGACCTCATCGCCACCAAGGGCACCGCAGATGTCCTGCGCCGCAACGGTATTTTTGCCTCGGTGGTACGCAAGCGCAGCGAGGGCCCGGGCCCTGACGGAGAGCCGACGATCGTCGAGCGGATCGAGTCGGGCGAGGTCGGGATGGTCATCAACACCCCGTCGGGAATTGCCGCCCGAGCAGACGGTTATGCCATCCGTGCCGCCACGACGAGCATGGACCGGCCGATCATCACCACGGTGCAACAGCTCGGAGCCGCCGTGCAGGGCATCGAGTCACAGCTGACCGAGACGGTTCGGGTCAAGTCGCTGCAGGATCATGCCCGCGACCTGGACTTCTACGCCAGGACCGAGGACGGGGCGTGAGCGGACCCTTCGTCGAGCGAGCCTCCGAGCCGCCGGCCAGGCGCGTACCCCAGGTCACCGGTGAGCTGGTCGCCACCCGCAGGGTCGGTGCCTACCATCACCTCTCGTTCGTGGCACCCGGCGTGGCCGAGGTGGCCAGGCCGGGGCAGTTCGTGGCCCTGGCGGTCGGCGGTGACACCTCGGCCAACCTCCTGCGCCGCTGCTTCTCGATCCACAGCGTGAGCCCGACCGGTGCCCATGGCGGGACCGTTGACATCGTCGTGGCAGCGCGCGGGCCGGGCACCAGGTGGCTGGCCGGCCTGAGCGAGCACCACCAGGTCGACATCATCGGCCCGCTCGGGCGCGCCTTCCCCCTTCCGGACGAGCCGATGGCCGCGGTCCTGGTCGGCGGCGGCTATGGAAGTGCGCCGCTGTTCTGGTTGGCGGCCGTGCTGAGGGAGCGTGGCTGCCATGTCGAGATGGTCCTCGGCGCTGCCACACAGGACCGGCTCTTCGGAGTGGTCGAGGCGGGAGCCGTCGCGGACGGGGTCACGGTGACCACCGACGACGGCTCGACGGGCTTCAAGGGATGGGTCTCCGACGTCCTGCCGGACGTCATCCGGCGCAGCCACGCGGGCGTCGTCTATGGCTGCGGGCCGATGCCGATGCTCAAGGCCGTCACCGATGTTGCCTCGGCGCAGGGTGCTGTTGCCCAGGTCGCGGTCGAGGAGTCGATGGCCTGCGGTGTTGGCGTCTGCATGACCTGCGTGATGCCGGTCATCGGTGACGACGGGACAACGCGGATGGTCCGCACCTGCCTCGAAGGCCCCATCTTCCGCGGCGACAGGATTCGCTGGGACGCGTTCGAGCACGGCTGGTGCCGCGTCCCGGAGGACGCCCATGGCGCGCCCGCCACAGGGGGTCACTGATGACCGACATGAGCGTCAACCTTGCCGGGATGCGGCTCCCCAACCCGCTGATGACGGCATCGGGCTGCGCGGCCAACGGCAAGGAGCTGCACCGCTTCTTCGACATCTCCGAGCTCGGCGCCTTCGTCACCAAGACGGTGATGGCGCAAGCTCGCTCGGGCCGGGGCACCCCGCGAATGGCCGAGACGCCCAGCGGGATGCTCAACTCGATCGGGTTGCAGGGACCGGGGATCGACGTCTTTGCCCGGGAGGACCTGGTGTGGCTCAGGTCCGCGGGGGCACGAGTGCTGGCCTCCAT
>JANOHS010000069.1:0-1893 GCA_031406655.1 Micrococcales bacterium | reverse complement strand
AGCCGACCTCTTGCGCGACGCCGATCGTGGGTCACTGTTGGCGGTGGCAGGTCTGTTCGCGGTGAACGGCGCCCTTGTCGGTGGGATCGGTGCCACGCTGCCGGCCATGCGTCTACGGCTGGGCGTCGATGCCGGTGGGCTCTCCGTCCTGCTTGTCTCGCTGGCTGCAGCGGCCGTGGTGTCCATGCAGATCGGGGGGCGACTGGCCGACAGCCGTGGCGCCGGGAACGTGGCACTGCCCGCGGCTGTTCTGCTCATCGCCGGTGTGGCGACCCTGGCGTTCGCCCCGACCCTGCCGCTGGCTGCTGCTGCGGCGGCGTTGGTCGGGCTGGGCAACGGGGCGATGGATGTCTCGATGAACGCCCTCGGCGTGCGGGTCGAGCAGGCCCGTGAGAGGCCCGTCATGAGCAGGCTGCACGCGAGCTTCAGCATCGGCAACCTGCTTGCCGCGGGGGCAGTCGTGCTCATCGCCCGGCTCGCGGGGGACGGCTCGAAGGTGATAGCTCCCGCGCTTCTCACGCTCGCTGCAATCTCGGTCGTGGCCTGTGCGGCCATCTCTTACTGGGTTCCGTCCGGATCGGCCGCTCGCCCCGGGACCGCACAGGTCAGGGCGCTCGAGCGGTCCGCCGCCGGGCCGCGAGTGCCGGCGTTCGTGCTGCTTCTGGGAGCCATGGCGTTCAGCTTCGGTCTGGCTGAGGGCACTGCCGTCGACTGGTCATCGGTCCATGTCACCGACGTTGCCGTGGTCGACCCGTCCACCGGCGCGTTGGGGCTGGTGGCCGTCAGCTCGTTCATGATCCTGATCCGGCTGTTCGGTGACCACCTGGTCGCTTCCGTCGGTCGCGTCAACGTCGTGCGCTTCGGCGGGCTGGTGGCGGCCGGGGGTTATCTGGTGACCCTGGTGGGCCAGTCGCTGCCGAATCTGCTTCTCGGGTGGGCGCTGGTGGGTCTGGGCGTCGGGATGATCGCTCCGCAGGTCTACGCGGTCGCGGGCCACGCGGGCGGCGGCCGCATGCTGGCCGTGGTGGTGACCTTCGGCTACGGCGCCTTCCTCATCGGCCCGGCGATCGTCGGGGCCCTGATCAGAGCGGTCGGCATCCGCCAGGCCATGGCATTCCCGCTGGTGCTGAGCGTGGTCCTGGTGGCTCTCTCCGGGGTGCTGTCGCGCTCGGGGCCGACCGGCGTCGATCAGGGTCAGGGGCCGGACCCCGGCCATGGGAGGATGGAGGACGGCCCGAGTTCTGGGCCGTCCCAGAGCCGCCGAGAATCCTGAGGTACTCCGCCCGTGTCACCGATGGCCCGCAACGCCCTGCAGCCGCATGCGACGCCACCGGGCCTCATCCGGAACTTCTGCATCATCGCCCACATCGACCACGGCAAGTCGACCCTGGCTGACCGGATGCTGCAGATCACGGGGGTGGTGGATCCCCGTGCGATGCGCGCGCAGTATCTCGACCGCATGGACATCGAACGCGAGCGTGGCATCACCATCAAGTCGCAGGCGGTCCGGATGCCGTGGGAGGTCGACGACGTCACCTACTGCCTGAACATGATTGACACGCCGGGCCACGTTGACTTCACCTACGAGGTATCCCGCTCGCTGGCGGCGTGCGAGGGTGCCGTCCTGCTCGTGGACGCCGCGCAGGGCATCGAGGCGCAGACCCTGGCGAACCTCTACCTGGCGATGGAGAAGGACCTCACCATCATCCCGGTGCTGAACAAGATCGACCTGCCCGCCGCACAGCCGGAGAAGTATGCCGAGGAGCTGGCCGGCCTGATCGGCTGTGAGCCCACCGACTGCCTCATGGTGTCGGGCAAGAGCGGGTCTGGCGTCGAGCCGCTGCTGAACCAGATCGTCCGCGACGTGCCTGCGCCCGTCGGAGACCCCAACGC
>JANOHS010000066.1:0-6932 GCA_031406655.1 Micrococcales bacterium | reverse complement strand
CGTTGATGAAGGAGATCTTGGTGGCCAGGAACGAGTTGGCGGCAGCCTTGACCAGCTCGGCGGTCGGCAGGTCGGTCACGATCCGCGGCATGCCCGTCGCGAGCGGGACGGCATAGACCTGGTCGAGCAGCGCGACGTCGTCGTCGGCTCCCGCTCCGGTGACGCCGTAGACGAACCGGTCGGGGGCGACCGTGTCCTGGACGGCGAAGCCCTCGCGCAGGAACTCGGGGTTCCACATCAGGTGAACCTCAGGGCCGGCCGGAGCGACCTGCTGCAGCCGACGACTCAGCCGGGCTGCCGTTCCGACGGGCACGGTCGACTTGCCGACCACCAGGGTCGGGCGCGACAGGAGAGGCGCCAGCGCCTCGACCGCGGCGTCCACCCAGGTCAGGTCTGCGGCGTTCTCGCCCTGGCGCTGTGGCGTCCCGACGCACAGGAAGTGGACGTCGGCCCCGGCCGCATCGGAGTAGTCGCTGGTGAAGGTGAGACGCCCGGTGGCCAGCGCGCGTTCGAGCAGCTCCTCGAGGCCGGGCTCATAGAACGGAGCCTCGCCGCGGGCGAGCATCTGGGCCCGCTCGGGCATCGAGGCGTCGACCGCGATGACCGTGTGGCCGAGGTCGGCCATGCACGCGGCGTGGACGGCGCCGAGCGGACCCAGGCCGATGACCGAGAGCGTGAGCGACATGGCGCCAACCCTAGCGATCCGGACTCGGTGCTGGCGGCGGAGGTCGACCTCACACCGGTACTGTGGTGCGCGATGAACAGACCCGAGGCAGCCCGTTGACCGGCCGCGTGCTGATGGTGGTCTGGACCGGGGTCAGCACCGACACCCGTGTGCTGCGGGAGGCGCGAACGCTCGTCGACGCCGGCTGGTCGGTGCACATCATCGGACGTGCGGTTCCTTCCGATTTCGTTGCCCCGCAAGGTATTACGGTGTCCAGCGTCGGCCTGCCCCCGGCGGCGCAGGGCCGCACCCGCAGGCTGAACCTCATCGAGCGCGCTGCCCGGTGGCTGCTGCTGCCCGAGCATGTCGGCCGCCGCCTCGCGGCCTGGCAGCGCGCGGCCCTGGTCGAGGCGAGCAGCCATCACGCGGATGTCGTTCACGCGCACGACTTCTCGGCCCTGCCGGTCGGTGCCGCGCTGGCGAAGGAGTGGGGGGTCCCCCTGGTCTACGACAGCCATGAGCTGTGGTCCGGACGTCCACGGGTGGGCCGTCCCACCCCCGTGAAGGCCAGGCGGGAGGCCGGCCTCGAGGGAGCGCTCGGCGCTCGGGCGGCGATCGTGCTCACCGTCGGCGAGGGCGTGGCGGACGCCCTGCGCGAGCAGTACGGATGGCCTGACGTCCGCGTCGTGCGCAACACCTTCCCCCGGGTGAAGGTCCCCGACCAGCGCCCGGGCGGGCCGACCGGGGCGGTCTATGCCGGCCGGGTCGCGCCATACCGCGAGCTCGAGGTCATCGCGAAGGCCAGCCGCTCAACCCCCTTACCCATCACCATGATCGGCCCGGCCGACGCCCAGTTCCTCGCCCGGTTCGACCCGGGTCTGGCCACGGTTGAGGACAGCCTCCCGGCGGACGAGGTCGACGCGGTGCTGGCCGCGGCTGGTCTGGCGCTGGTCACCCACTCGGACCGATGGGTCAACCACCGCCTCGCCCTGCCCAACAAGCTGTTCCACGCAGTACGCGCCGGCGTCCCCGTTGTCGCCACCGACGTGGGAGAGCTCGCCCGTGCGGTGCGCGAGCACGACCTCGGCGAGCTCTACCGCCCGGGGGACGCCGACGACATGGTCCGTGCGATAGCACGTGCCATCGGGCGGTACGACGAGCTGCAGGCAAGCGTGCGCGACGCTGCCGGCGCGCTGTCGTGGGACGCCGACGCCGCGGTGCTGCTGACGTCGTACGCCGACCTGCTGGCCCCCAGCGAATGACGGGGTTCGCCTTGGCTGCCTCTATGCTTGCTGTACTTGCGCGCCTCGACCAAGCGCTGCCGGATGCAGCCGGTGGGTCGGGGCCGTCTCCAGTGGTGCCGGCAACAGATCGGCGTCAGAAGGTTCGCGCTCTCTGATGAGAAGTGGTCGATGAGCACTGTCAAGAAGAAGGACACCGGCGAGGCAGAGGACTCAGGCTTCCTGACCGAGTTCCAGGTCTACCAACCGCACAAGGTGGGGCTGCCTCCGCTGCGCCCCTACGTCACCGAGCTGTGGCGGCGCCGCGAGTTCGCGGCCGAGCTGTCGCGCTCGAACATGCGTGCGTCCAACACGCGCACCTTCTTCGGCCAGATCTGGCTGGTGATCAACCCGCTGCTGCTGGCAATCGTCTACTACATATTCGTCAACATCCTGTCCGGTCGCGAAGGCGGCCTGGCGTTCCTCAGCCACCTCGTGGCCGGCATCTTCGCCTACTACCTGGTCTCCGGCTGCATCTCGACCGGCGCCAGCTCGGTCGTGGGCAGCGGCGCACTGATCTCGAACCTGGCTTTTCCGCGCCTGCTGATGCCGTTCTCCGCGATTCGGACGGCCTTCTTCCGGTTCCTGCCGACGGTGCCGGTCTACCTCGTGCTGCATGTGGTCGCGGGCGGCGTATGGACGTGGAAGATGCCGCTCGCGGTGTTCTTCCTCGCCACGATGATCCTTTTCGGTGCCGGGCTCGCGGCGATCTTCGCCACCTTGCAGGTCTACTTCCGCGACACCTCGAGCTTCCTGCCCTACTTCCTGCGGATCTGGCTGTACCTCTCGCCGGTGATCTGGTTCCAGGAGGACGTGCCTGGGCGGTTGGCCCCGTTCATGCGCTTCAACCCGCTGTTCAGCATGTTGGGCGGCTGGACCGACATCCTGGTCCGCAGCGAGGTCCCTGGTATCGGCACGTGGGTGGCCGCACTGGCCTGGTCCGTGTCGATATTCATCGTTGGCTCGCTCTTCTTCATGTCCAGGGAGCGTGAGTTCGCTGTCCGTCTCTGATTCTCCGACCACCCGCCCAGCTGTGCGGGCTGTGGACGTCTCGGTCACCTTCCGGACGACGTTCGAGCGCACGCCGACCTTCAGGACCGCCATCGTCCGTCTGGGCCGTGGTGAGCGGGCGGTGCGCGAGGTCCAGGCGCTCAAGCATGTCTCGTTCGAGGTCGCCGAAGGCACCGCGCTGGGAATCGTCGGCAGCAACGGCGCCGGGAAGTCGACGCTGGTGCGGGCTCTCGGCGGGATCCTGCCGCCCACCTCCGGGCGGATCGAGGTGCACGGGCGGATCAGCGCCCTGCTCGCCCTGGGCGTCGGCTTCAACGCCAACCTGTCCGGCAAGGAGAACGTCATGCTCGGCGGCCTGGCTGCGGGCCTGTCGCGCAAACAGATCCTTGAGCGATCCCAGGAGATCGAGGACTTCGCCGAGATCGGCGACTTCATGGAGCTTCCGATCCGCACCTACTCCTCCGGTATGCGCAGCCGGCTCGCCTTCGCGGTGTCCGTCCACATGGACCCGGACATCCTGATGATCGACGAGGCGCTGTCGGCAGGCGATGCCAAGTTCAAGAAGAAGGCCGCTGTCAAGATGCACGAGCTGATGGGGTCGGCCAGGGCCATGTTCCTGGTCAGTCACTCGATGCCCAGCATCAAGGAGATGTGCAACCGCGCGATCTGGCTGCACAAGGGCGAGCTCAAGATGGAGGGCGAGGTCGATGAGGTCATCGCCGCCTACACGAACTTCCTCGAGATCGGCGAGTCCGTGTTCGCGCTCGAGGACATGTGACCCCAGCGGTTACCAGGCCGAGGGTGACGTCTGTCGACGTGTCGATCGTGACGTCCGGCCATGACGTCGCCGACGCCCGGCTGCACCGGGTCAGTGCGGCTCTGCTGCGTGCGGGGCTGTCCGTGGAGGTGCTCGGGCTCGGTATGGCGAAGGACGCGCCCGAGGGCGTGACGGCTCGGGTCCGGCCCCGGCCCGGCCTCGCTGGACGCGCCCTGCTGGCAGCCGTTCTGCCATGGAGAGCCCGGGGGGCGACCCTGCTGGTCCTCGACCCTGACGCGCTGCTCGGCGCCCGGTTGGCCACTGCCGTGCGCGGTCGGCATCTGGTCGCGGACGTCCACGAGGACTATGCAGCCCTGGTTCTCGACCGGCCGTGGGCGCGCGGGCTCGCGGGACGCGCCGCCGCCATGATGGTGGGCGTCGCCACCTCCGTCGCACGGCGCTGCGACCTCACCGTCGTGGCCGACGACCACGTGCCTCCCCTACAGGCGCGGCATCGGCTGGTCGTCCGCAACGAGCCGGACCCGCGGCTGCTGCCGACCGACGTCGTGCTGGGTGAGCATCCTCGCGCCGTGTACGTGGGCGACGTCAGGCGCACCCGAGGTCTGGCCGCGATGCTCGAGACCATGGAGCACGCGCCCGGCTGGACGCTCGACGTCGTTGGGCCCGTTGCGTCCGCCGACCAGACCTGGCTGGCCCAGCGGCTCGCGAGCTCCCCGGACCTCGCCGCACGGGTGCGCTGGCATGGCCGGCTCACCCCCCGACGCTCGTGGGAGGTCGCCGCCGGAGCCTGGGCCGGCTTCAGCCTGCTCGAGCCGACGCCGGCGTTCCTCGACGCTGTCCCCAGCAAGCTGTACGAGTACCTCGCGGCCGGGATCGTCCCCGTCGTCAGCGACCTGCCCCGCCAGCGCCGGCTCGTGGCTGACGCAGGCAGCGGTGTCGTCGTGGCCGACCCAACAGCTGCCGCGGCGGCGCTGGCCGCCATCGCAGCAGATCCGGACGAGCGTCTGCGGGCAGCGGCGGCCGGGCGCTCATGGGCAGCGAGCGACGGTGGCGGCGGCGAGGCATACGACCTGCTGGCTGCGGCGGTCCGTGAGTTGTCAGTGAGCGAGCTGTCGCATGGCTGAACGAAATCCGCTGATCGCGATGGTCGTCAACAACGCCGTCGCCCACGATGCACGGGTCATCAAGACGGCCATGACGATGGCCCGGGCGGGCGCGGATGTCCGGGTGCTGGGGGTCAGTGCTTCCGGGCGGCACGAGCGGGCCGTCTCATGGGCTGGTTCGGGGGCGGCGGGGTCAGCTGGGCCAGAGCCAGAGCTGTCAGGGTCCGCGGTCTTCGAACGGCTCCCCGTCCTGCCCGCGCGAAGCGTGTCGCCGGGCTACGCCTGGTGGGCTGCGACCCGGCGGTTCGGGCGGGTGTTCCCGGCCGAGAGCTGGAAGCGCTCGATCCCGGTGACGGGCTACTACCGCCGGGCCTTCCTGCCGGCCCTGCGGGCGCTGGCCCCCGACGTGGTCCACGTCCACGACATCCACCTGCTGGGGACGGTCGCCGAGTACGCCGAGCGGGCCGGTCGCAGACCTCAGATCGTCTATGACGCGCACGAGTTCGTTGCGGGCCTGGCCGTCAGCGGGGCAAGGACCCAGCGCTCGGTCGATGGGTGGGCAGCCCTCGAGCGCCAGTTCATCGGGTCCGCCGACCGCGTGATCACGGTGGCCGACGGGCTGGCCGAGCGGCTGCAGGTCCTGCACCACCTCGAGCGCCGTCCTGCCGTGGTGCACAACGCACCGATCGCGTGGGACGCCGATGCGGGCTCCTCCATCTCGCTGCGCGGCGAGTGCGGCATCGGCCCGGCGGTGACGCTCGCGGTCTACTCGGGTGCGCTCAGCGCCGCGCGCGGCGTCGACACCGCCGTCGAGGCACTGGGGCTGCTGCCCGAGCTCCACCTGGCCGTCGTGGCCGTCCCCTACCCGCATCCGATGGCAGCCCGGCTCCGGGAGATCGCGGCACGCGTGGGGGCCGCCGACCGGCTCCACCTGGTGACGCCGGTGCCTTCGCACGAAGTGCCGTCATACCTTCGTGAGGCGGATGTCGCGGTGAGCCCCATCCTGGGCGACTCGGTGAGCTACGACGAGGCGCTGCCCAACAAGCTCTTCGAGTTCCTGCACGCGGGACTGCCCATGGTGGTCAGCGACTGCCGGGCGATGGCGGCGTTCGTGACCGAGCACGGCCTGGGCAAGGTATTCCGTGCCGGCGATGTCGACGACCTGGCCGACGCGCTGCGGGCGGTGCTGGCCGACCCGCCTCACCCCGACACCACGGCCCTTCGCCGTGAGTACTCCTGGCAGGGCCAGGAGCCCCACCTGGTGGCGGTCTACGACGAGCTCCTGCCAGGGCTGCGGATCCCCGAGACACCACTGACACCAGCGGATCTGATGCTCACCTGGTCGAGGTCCGACAGCTAGTCCCGGCTACGAACGGCCTGGTCGCCACAGCCCCGGCGAGTCCGCTGCCCGTGAAGTCGCAAAGAACGTTGCTCCCAGTGCCTCCAGACAGCGTTTCTTGCGACCTCAGCGTTGCCGTCAGCTCCAGATCACCCTGACCTGTGGGAACGGCCCGTCGTCAGGGGTGGCTGCGGTCGGGCGCACGCTGCCGTAGGCCTCGCCGAGCGGTCCCTCCTGGGCCTGCCAGCTCCATTCGTGCACGAGGGTGGCGCGCTCGTGGGCCCCGGTCCAGCGCTCAGGGTCAGCGAGCACCTCGGTCACGGCTCTCGCCAGGTCCGCGGCATCACCGGACCGGAAAACGACCCCGAGCTTGTGCTCGAGGACGAAGGCGGACATAGCGCGGATGTCGCTGGTGACGATCGGCAGGCCAGAGTGAAGCATCTCGAACAGCTTGTTCGGCAGGGCCGCCTCGTGGTTGGCCGGCCCGGCCAGGATCGGGCTCACGGCCACGTCCGCCTCGCCCAGGTAGCCAGGGACGGCGTCGGCGGCGACCGGTGCCAGCAGGTGCAGCCGGTCAGCGACGCCGAGCGTGTTTGCCAGGGCGGTGAGCTCCTCGGCGCGGGGGTGCGGGAACGGCACCACCACGAGGGCCGCATGGACCCCCGGCAGCAGGGGCAGCGCCTCGATCATCGTGTCGACCCCGCGGGGCTTGGTCGCCGCGCCGGGGTAGACGATGAGGGGAGTTCCGGGCTCGGTG
>JANOHS010000091.1:0-1580 GCA_031406655.1 Micrococcales bacterium | reverse complement strand
CCCCGACGTGCCCGTGGTCTACGTCGCGGCTTGGATCCCGCGGGATGGTTCCTCGGTGCTCGACCTTTTCGTAGGCGGCGATCCGTTCGAGGCCGGCGAGGAAGCAGGAATCGCCGCCTTCGACGGACTGGTACTAAGCGCTGGCCCTGGGTTGTGCGCCCTGAACATCGACATGTACGTCGCCGCGGCCCAGCCTGTCGAGCGGGACGCGGTACGGATCTACCTGGAGCGGACGCAACGTCCGCAAGGCATCGCTGCGTTGCGCCAGAAGTGGCGCGGGGAACCGCCGGCTTCTCGCCGCCGCACCTACATCCTGACGACCGCCGATACGCTGGTGCCGCCGGAGGCTCAACGGGTGATGGCAGCGTCGGTGGGCGCCGATATCGTCGAGATCGGTGCGGACCACGGGGTCTTCCGCGAGCAGCCCGCGCGTCTCGCCGAGCTGTTGGTCGCAGCCTCCCACTGACCTTCTACCTCGTCAGCACCGGGAGGACGACGGGGTCGGCACAACGACTCGGCCAAAGACCAAGTCCCAAGCAGCCGCCGAGGTACGGAGGTGGTCCGCGCAGAAGGTCAGGCCGGGATGGAGAGCCCCTGCAGCCAGGCCTGCCACGCCGGCTCCTCGCGCCGCACGTAGTCCGCCGCGTCGGCGGAGAACAGGTACGCCCGTACACCCGCCGTCGCCTTGCCGTCGCCCTGGCCGTGCGCGAAGACGCTGAGCATCCCGGGCACCGGCGCCGTGAGCCGGACCAGCGTCTGCCGCTGGCCGACACGCTCGACCGTGCCGGTGGTGCCGCGCACCTCGACCGTCGC
The DNA here is from genome assembly GCA_031406655.1 of Micrococcales bacterium. GTDB lineage: Bacteria > Actinomycetota > Actinomycetes > Actinomycetales > Dermatophilaceae > UBA4719. Next base: position 767 of record JANOHS010000091.1, on the reverse strand, counting down.
GCCCGCCTCGCCCAGCCCGAGCGCGTCGTGCAGGGTCGACCAGAGCGCATCCGCGTCGCCGGGGTGGGATGCGGTGACCTCGAGCTGCGTGGCCTCCTGGCCGGGGAAGTGCGCCAGGTAGAGGCGCAGGTTGTCGAAGAACGGCATCCAGCTGGATCCCATGTCGTCCCAGAACTCCGACTCCCAGGCGGCGCCGGTCCCGAAGCCGCTGCTGGTGACGCGCACGACGCAGGTGCCGCCGGACTGCGCCTCGACGAGGAACTCCGACGTCAGCGGGCTGAGCGCATCGGGGTCCTGGCCCATGAGGGCGGCCCAGTCCTCTTCGTAGGCGATGCGGCGCGGCGGGTCCCAGCCGGTGATCTGGCCGTCCGAGCCCATCTCGGGGCCCATGGTGAAGTGCAGGGAGCCGCCCTCGCGCTCCTCCATCTCGGTCGGCGTGAACCAGGCGCTCATGCCCTTGGCGGTGGCGATGGCTTGCCAGACCTGCTCCGGGGTGCCCGGGACCTCGACGCTGAACTCCAGGCGGTAAGGGACGTTCGGGGTAGTGCTCATGCGCTCTCCTCAGGAAGGGGGTGGGCGGCGACGAGGAGCCGGTGCGGGCGCCCGTCGTCGTAGTGGTAGCGCGCGGCCAGGTCGAGCACCGCGGCGGTCAGGTCGTCCGCGAAGGCAGCCCGGTCGGCGGCCGACCGGAAGCCGATCTGTGTGTCGATGGTCAGCGTCGGCAGGCGCTTGCCGGACGCGCCGGCCCGGCGCGCCAGGGCGCCGAC
>JANOHS010000048.1:0-6694 GCA_031406655.1 Micrococcales bacterium | reverse complement strand
AGCGCGCTGAGCTTGTTGCCCACCGCGTCCTCGAGACTGAGCACCGGACCGATGGCCAACACCGAGGGCTCGGCCCTGCGCCAGTCCACGCCCATGTCGATGCCGATTTGGTGGCCGTCGGGGGTGGTCACTTCGAGACGAGCAAACTGGTCGACGCGGCGCAGCTCCGCCACCTCGTGGCCGGCCTTACTCAGGCCAATCACCACGGCGTCGACGGCGGCAGAAAAGCGCGGAAGGTCAACGTCAGATGTGAACAGGTCGACGTCCTCGGTTGGGCGGTCGACGAGGCCGTGCTCGCGGATGGCACCGGACCCGGCAAGCACGAAGCTGGTTCCGTCGAGGGACCGGAGAGCCAAGCGGGTTATCACCCGTTGCAGCTCTTCGGCCTCACTCAAGCCGTCGCTGCCAGTTCGGGGAACCGGCTCTCCCACAGACTCCGAACACGAGCGGACAAGATCAACTCAGGCCACAACTCGAGAAGAAGCGAGCGGTTGAGGATCGCCAGCTGGTCAGCCACCATGCCCTCGGAAATGGTTGCCTGGTAGGCGGTTAGTACGTCGCCCTTGCGACTGAGGTTCACATCGCGACGGGGCCCCCAGTGAACGTGATGAGGCAGCACGAGTTCACCGTCGCGTGGCCCTCGGAGGTCGTCGAGACTCGCGGGTGCGTCGTAGGGCTTGACGTCCTGGACGCGCACTCGGGTAGTTCCCTGCGCGGGTTCGGTCACATCAGCCTCCTCAACCTTGTCCCAAATTCTACCCGACCTGCTCATCCACCGACCTGCTCAGAACCCCCATCCAAGTCCTTCGTCAGCCCAGATTCCGCCATCGAGTTCTTGAGCAGGCGAGGGTGACCCGAAGAGCAGTCCTGCAAACGGATTTGCCAACACCAGCCCCGCCCCGGGTGGACACGACAGGACCCACGGGCCTTCTGCTGAGCACGAATCCATCCGCGGACGGACCCCTCGGACCCCTTTCGAAGTCCTGAAAATCGGAAGGTCGGCGGTTCGACCCCGCCCCTGACCACCACAAACCCGCAGGTCACAGCGTTGACCCGCGGGTTTCGTTGTCTCTCTGCAATCAAGCATGTTAGTGCGTTGCCGCTGGCTGATCCCTTGACCGAGCCAAACCCATTTGGGCTAGGCGTCTTGCTTATGGCCGTAGCGTTGGCGGGCTGCTTCGCCGGAGGTTCCGACCAGCGAGCCAATGAACGCCCAGGAGTAACCGCGTTCGCGCGCGTGTTTGACAGCGTCTCTGATCGAGCGTTCGGCATCCGATCGCGAGAGCACAGCTTGGCGAAGCTCGGCGAACACTGCTGGGTCGCGTTCGTCCGTGGACGATGGTTCATAGTCCTCGAAACGTTTAGCGAGCTCATCAGCGTGGTCGAGGATGTCTTTGATGGTGCGTGGCATTCTCATCACCTCAGAAACTTCTCGCGTGCCCTCATGGCGTGGACGATGACCGCTGCCGAGACACCGTCGACGACACCGATCTCGTAGATGATGGCCGCGAGGTTGGCCCCGATGACCATCGTGAAACTTCGTCGAGGTCGAAGACCCGGATCGGGTTGGCGTACGCGTGCAGGATGTCCTCGTCGCTGACACCGTGCTTGCGCGCGCTTTCCGCGATGATCGGATCGTCGCCCACACGTCCAAGTTACCTTGCAGTCCACTTCCGAGCAAGATGACTTGCACGTCGGGTCTTGGACCAGGAACTGAGACACTCCGGCCGCTGCGGACTCCGATGCGTCCGCGCGTGTGGGCTGTGCGAGTCCGTCGACGGTGTTGGAGAATCTGCGTTCGCGTTGGGACTCGACCAGGACAGAGAGCATCCAGGACTTGGGGCAAGAGGACCTGATCTCTGGACGCCCCCGGGTTGGGCTCAGTGAACGGAGAACCCGCCGTCGACGAAGATCGCCTGCCCGGTGACGTAAGCGGAGGCGCGGCTCGCCAGGAACACCGCTGCACCCACGAAGTCCTCGGCCAGACCGTTGCGGCCCACCATCGTGCGAGCAGCCAGCGCCGCCACCTTCTCGGGGTCGGCCGACAGCCGCGCGTTGAGCGGCGTCATCACGAAACCCGGCACGAGCGTGTTGCAGGTGACGCCATACGGCGACCATGCCTCGGCCTGTGAACGGGCCAGCGACTCCAACGCCCCCTTGGAGACGCCGTAGGCGCCGCTGTGGACGAACGCCCGATGCCCCTGCTGGGAGGTGACGTGGATGATCCGCCCGAAGCCCCGTTCGGCCATGCCTGGCCCGAACCGCTGTCCCAGCAGATAGGGCGCCTCCAGGTTCACCGCCATCGTGGTGTCCCACACATCCTCGCCCAGCTCGCCCATCGGCGGCCGCAGGTTGACCCCGGCGCAGTTGACCAGGATGTCGGGCTCCCCGAACGCCTCGGCCGCGTCCTCGGCCGCGGCGCGCACACCGTTGCGGGTGCTCAGGTCGGCGCTCACCCAGGCCGCCCGGCAGCCGTAGGCCGCCAGCTCGCCGACCGTGGCGGCCAGCTCCGCTTCCCTGCGCGCCACGACCAAGACGCTTGCCCCTGCCCGTGCGAGGGCCGAGGCGATGGCGCGGCCGATGCCGGAACTACCGCCGGTCACCACGGCGACCCTGCCGTCCAGCGAGAACAGTTCGGACAGGTAGGCCTGCGGGGTCATGCCCGCACCCTAGACGGCGCATGCGCAGCGCTAGCGCCGGGACGTTGCCAACCAGGTCCAGGTAGCTGTTCACGATCGGTTCGAAGCGGCCTCGAGGCAGCCCTCGACCTGACCCACCAGCTCCAAGTGGCCAGAAGTTCATCGTTAAGGCCGCGCCGCGAGGGGTGCCGCTCCAGAACGACAACGCCCCCTCCACCCGCATCCTTGTGAACCCGGCTTGGCGGGTCTACTTGGGTGTCGTCTCAGCTTTCTCTCAACATTGGAAGGTCGCGGTGATCCATCAGCCGGGGCGGTACCTGAGACGGAATGCCGTCCATCGTGAGATTCTTCATGGCGGTGTTCTTCCCGATCAGAGACTTCAAGAGTTGGTGGATCGGTGCGGCGAGTGCGCCTTCGAGGACCCGAGTGTCGGCAAGTAGGGCCCTCACGGCGGCGCCGGTGGCCGCAGAGGGAGCCAAAGAAGGACGTGCGGCGTGGTCCTAGCCAGCGGCCGTCAGTCTGCGGATAAACGTCGGCGCCCTGAAACGGTCTGCATCACTGTGCCTCCTTCTTGTCGACTGCCGCGAGGACCTGCCGCACCTGGTACGGCTTGGCCTTTCCTTTGTCGTTCTGGATGTTCACCTAAGGGTCGCCGGGCAAGGCGTCTTGAAGACGGCATGGGATCCGCCCGTGGTGCTCGGCGGGCCGAAGTAATGTTCACAAACCTTGTTGAGATCCTCATAGCGGACGTTCTTGGGGTTCGCTCTCATGCCGGAGACGATCTTGCCCACAGACGCCACCATTTAGTGGTACCGCAGGCAGTACCACTACGCAAGGTCATCACTCGGCCTCGGCGTCGCTCTCCTCCGGTGCCGGAGGCCAAGGGTACAGGCGGATTGTCGCGTCGTGCAGGAGGAATTCGACTTGGGTCCACCGGTCATTGTCCGAGGGTGCGAAGTCCACTTAAGGGCGATAGGGAGCCTGGAGTGGAGGGATGGCGGATCCCAATGTGGCGAGTTCGGGTGGGAGAGGATGCTTCGTCAAACGTGGCGCGAGAACCCACACGTTTGTTCAGGTTCGTGCCTGTGGTGATCTCCAGTCCGCTATGCCGCAGCTTCCTTGGTCACTTGATGGCGCCTCGGGTGACGCCGGACATGACCCACTTCTGCGCGAAGAGGTAGGCGATGAGCGTCGGGGCCATGGCCATGAGGTAGGAGGAGAAGGACACGTTGTAGTTGGATGCGAACTTCGACTGGAAGATGTTCTGCACGACCGGGATGGTCTGTAGTGTCGCGTCCGCGGTGATCAGGGACGGCATCATGAAGTCGTTCCACGAGGCCAGGAAGGCGAAGATGCCGACGGTTGCGTTCATCGGGGCCAGCAGCGGGAAGATCAGCTTCCAGAAGGCCTGCCAGGTGCTGCACCCGTCCAGCCGGGCGCTCTCCTCCAGCTCAAACGGGATGGACCGCAGGAACGCGGTGTAGAGCAAAATGTTGAACGACAGCCCGAAGAGGATGTGCAGGAGCGTGACGCCGAAGGGGTTGTCCAGACCCAGCATGGCGGTCAGCTGCACCTGCGGAAGGGCAACCACTGGGAACGGGATGAACATCGCGGCTAGCAGGTAGATGTAAGACCACTTGAAGAGCCTGCGATTCCAGTTCCTGGCGATGGCGTAGGACGCCGTCGAGCAGAGCAGGATCCCGCCGATGACGGTGGTCACGGTGATCCCAAGCGAGATCGCGAACGCGCGGGGAAAGCTCGTCAGCTCCCAGGCGGTCTTGAAGTTGCCGAAGGTGATCGGCGACGGCCAGTCGAAGCCGCTGCCGGCTGCGGCCTGCGCGTCGGTCTTCAACGACATGGTGATCGCGAAGTAGAGCGGGACGAGGATGGTCAGGGTGCCGACCACGAGCAGGATGGTCGTGGGCCAGTTGACCTTGTCGCCCCTGCGGACCTTGGGCGAGGCGCTCGGCCGTCCGGCCTTGGCGCCCCCCGTGGTGGAGGTGGTGGTTCTGGCCGGATCGACGATTGTCATGTCACAGTCCCAGGTCGCGGTTGCGGATCAGCCGGAGCTGAAGGATGGAGACGAACACAGTGATGGCGAAGAAGATCACCGAGTTGGCCATCTGGTAGGCGTAGTCGCCGCCAGTGAACCCCGTGAAGATCGTCATGGCGATGCTCGACGTCGCGGTGCCGGGGCCACCGTTGGTCAGGCCGACGATGACGTCGTAGACCCCAAGGAAGCCCTTCAGCCCCAGGATCGAGTTGATGACGACGTATCCGAAGACGAGCGGGAAGGTGATGCTGCGAAAGACCCGCAACGGGCTCGCCCCGTCCAGCGCGGCCGCCTCGTACACCTCCTCGGGGATGGCCAGGAGCCCGGCCAGGTAGATGATCATCGCGCCCGGGATGGCCTGCCACACGGCGACGATGACGATGGCAACCCAGGCCCACTGCTCGTTGGCGAGGATGCTCTCCGATCCCGCGGTCCACCCGATCGAGGTGGCCAGCGCGGGGATGGTGTTGGAGAAGAGGAAGTTGAAGACGTAGGCGATGACGATGCCGGAGATCACCATCGGGACGAAGTAGATCCCGCGCAGGGACCGCTTCCACTTGATCTTGGAGTTGAGCCCGATCGCGAGGATGAGCGCGATGACATTGACCAGGACGGTTGCCACGACAGCAAAGAACATGGTGAATCCGTAGGACTGCAGGATCCGTGGGTCACTGAAGATCGCGAGATAGTTCGTCAGCCCGATGAAGTGCCAGTCGCCGAAGCCGGCGTAGTTGGTGACGCTGAAGAACATCCCGACCAGGCCCGGGACCGTGATGAAGAGCGTGAACAGCAGGACCGCGGGGAAGAGCATGAAGAAGTAGACCTTCTCGATCTTTCGCGTGTGCCTGGTCGTCTTGCTCACCGGCAGCTCGCCCTTGACGCGGGTGCTGACCGGAAGCGGTGCAATAGCGTTCATGTCGACTCCTTTTCGCGCCGGGTCAGACCGCGGTGCGCTTGGCGTAGCGCGCCCAGTCGGAATCGACCTTGTTGAGTAAGGCGTCACCATTTCTGTTGATGACGAACTCCTGGACGTAGTTGCCCAGCGGGATGGCACCAGGTAGGTAGGTGCTAGCGCCCTGGTAGACCTTCTTGGCCTCGAGCAGCGGCTGGATGTCGGCCAGGCGGGCGTCGGTGATCGGGGGGGCGTTCTTTGTCGTGGACCACGCGAGGTTCTTGGAGTTGTACGTGTTCTGGATAGACGGCTGCATCAGCCACTTCAGGAAGGTCTGTGCGGCCGCCTGCTTCGGTGAGGCGTTCGGGATCCACAGGGCAAGGTCGAGGTTGACCCGCACCTTGACCATCTCCTTGTCGTCCGACGACGGCATGGCGAACGTGCCGAGCTGCGCTTTCGGGTTGATCTTGACGACCTCGCCGATGGCCCACGGCCCCTGCATATACATGGCGGCCTTGCCACCGGCGAAGGCGATGTTGCCATCTGAGTAGTTGCGGCTCGGCGCGTCGCGGTTGGTGTAACCGAGCAGGGTAACCATCTTGTCGGTGGCGTCCTTGAAGTCCTTCGTGAACGAGACGCTCGCGTCGCGGCCTGCGTCGGGACCGAGCTGCTTCTGCTTGGCGAAGAAGGCGCTGACGTCGAGGTTGCTGCCGGTGACGTAGTCGAACAGTCCTAGGGTGAGGGTCCAGGTGTCCTTGCCGGTCTGGTAGATGGGCAGGATCCCCTTGGACTTGAACGCCTCGCAGACTGCTATCAGCTCGGTCCAGGTGCGCGGCACGCTGACGCCGACCTTGTCAAAGATCTCCTTGTTGTAGATGACCCCCGCGGCGGTGATCGAGTACGGCAGCGCGCTCGTCTCGGACTTGAACGTCGCGAACTGGTTGACAAGACCCTGCACGCTCGGGTCAATGGTCGCCGCCTCGGGAAGGCTTGCGAGGTTGGACAGGGACCCGCGACCCAGGAAGTTCGACGTCTCAAGGTTGTAGTTGTACAGCGCCAGGTCCGGTGGGGCACCACGGACGAACTGGGGAATCAGCGCCGTGTCTGACG
>JANOHS010000034.1:0-7178 GCA_031406655.1 Micrococcales bacterium | reverse complement strand
ACCTCGGACTCGACGTCCTATCCCGCTCCCGACTCTCACTGATCACCAGCACTACCAACGAGAACCACGAGGAGGTCAAGACCGCCGGCGCGATCAGCGCCTAACCATCAACGACGAATCACCGTCGTACACCACTCCCGTGGACTTGACCCTCTCCCGGGCAGTGCTCAGTCTTACGGAAGGGCGACTTCATCTGCGGGGTTAAGCGCCAAGGCTTCCACCCAAGCCGCTTCGACCGCGACATCGTGTGCGGGTACGAATCGTGCGACTACCTCCCTGGACGGCGATCCCTTGCGGACACCGGCGCACCTGCCCGTTGTGCCCCAGTGGTCGTTCGGCCGCCGGGACTAACTCTCATAGCCGAATTGCGAGCGTTCCCGAACTGCCGAGAGAGTCACGGGAATGCATTGTCAACCCTCTCTCCCGCAGTCTGGGCGCCCGCCTTCACAGCCGGGTAAAGAACTGGCGAGGGTGGATCTGGGGGTGTGGGGTCGAGCGTGGTGTCCTAACGAATTGTGGCCCCCGCAGGGCCTCGAACGCCCGTTGGGGACCGGTATGAGCCGTCATCGACGAGCCGAGCCGGTCCAGGCGGTGACGTGTTTCTGCCCGAAGCAAAAGGAGGCCGGTCGCCGCCTCCCGGAGATCGTCGACGGATGCTGAGTTCGGGTCGAGCGCGGCACCGAATCCTGCCGCCTCCACCGCGGCGGCGCCTGCAAACTGATCGGTCGAGAAGGGAAGGAGGAGAAGCGGGACTCCGCAGGTGATCGCTTCCGTCACGGTGTTGTTCCCGCCGTGCGAGACGGCGAGCGCGGCTCGGCGCAGCAGAGTGACCTGCGGCAGGAAAGCGCGCACGAACCAGGATGCGGGAACCCGGCCGAGCTCCTCCGGGTTCGTCGATCCAGTCGCGATCGCGACGCGAACGTCAAGACCCTGCAGCGCCTCTGCCACGCGTTCGAGCACGTCCCCGCGCACGGAGAGAAAGCTGCCGAAGCTGACATACACGACGGGCTTGGTGTCGTCGGCGAGCCACTGCTGGACCTCGCTGTCGACCGCTTCCTGGCGCACCGCGGAGCCCAGAAAGGCGTGCGGGGGGAACAGCCGGGCACGGTTCTCGTCGTGCAGCGCGGCCGGGTAGTTGAGCAGCAGCACATCTCCGGTCTCCGCGAAGGCGTCGACGCTGGTGGTGGCTGTTGGGCTGAGCTGGAAGAGTGCGTCGTTCCACTGAGCGGTGAAGGCGTCACGAACCTCCTCACACAGCTTCCTCAGTGATTCCAGTTCAGCCTGGTCAGGGTGGAGGGCGGGCGGCCACGCTGTCGGGTAGCCGTACACTCCGTCGCCGATGGAGAGGGTGGAGGGATGGCCCAGCACAACGTCGGCGTGCCGGATCCTCCCGCTCCTCAGACCGAGTCGGGCGCTGAACGCGAGGTGGTCGACGATCACGTCAACGGGGCGCACCCGCTCCACGAGGTGCTGGACCTCACGTGCGATCTCGACCGGGTTCCAGAGGAGGTCGTTGCTGCGCGCGTGAGCCTGGAAAAGGAGGGTCTCCACCATGCCGCGGCGAGTCGCCTCGAAGAATCCGCGAAGCGCGTCGTCCTCCCCACGCGGCTGCTGGTCTGCCCGGATCACGCCCGGGTTCGAACCCCGACCCAGCTGCAGGTTCTCGCGCTCGAACCCGAACTGGCTCACGATGTCAGCCGTAGCGGGCCCGGTCGCCACCACCACCCGCTCCCCGGCGTCGCGCCACGCCGTTCCCATGGTCGCGAGGGGAAGGAGATGCGAGGCGTAGTCGGGGCAGATGATCAGCAGCGTCATGAAGCCATCGCCGGTGAGGTCACGGACTGGTGAGCTGCGTCGACTCTGGCGTAGACGTTTGAGAGGCTCGCCGCCATCGCCTGAATGGTGAAGTTCTGGGCCACCATGTGCCTGGCTCGTTTTGCCATTGCGTTGCCCCCCGGTCCGACCGCCAGGTCCAGGGCGTCCATGACTGCCTTGGCCAGTGCCACGGTGTCGCGGGTGTCAACGAGGAATCCCGTCACTCCGCTCTCGACGTAGGTCGCCGGACCACCCGACCCCGGCGCGACAACCGCGAGCCCCGTCGCCATCGCTTCGAGCAGCGCCAGGCCAAACTCCTCTTTCACGCTCGCGCACACGTAGGCGCCATGAGGAGCGGCCAGACCAGGACGACCATACCGAGCGGCTGCGAGCCAGCAGGCGGCTGTTGCGTTAGGTCGGTGCCCCGCGAGCAGGAGGCCGTGTGCCGGCGCCTCCACGAGCGGGGACACAGCGGCCATCCGGCTGAGCTGTTCCTGCTCGTCACGTGACGGATGCTCAAGGTCGCCACCGACGACGAGAAGGTTGCACCGTTCGCGAAGTCCGGGGTTGCCAGCCCAGGCTTCCACGAGGGTCGCCATACCCTTCACCTCGTGCAGTCGGCCCACGGTGATGGCAAGGGGCAGACCCCTGCGAGCCGTCGGAAGCGAGCGGAGCAGGGCGTCGAGCTCGTCGAATGCCAGTGTGGCGCTCGGGCTCACGGGAGCCGCGGGGGCGCCGGTGTCGGTTGCCGTAATATCCGCCTCCGCACCGGCGGACGCTCGCGCCTCAGCGCAAGATCGCTCGATCACCGTGAGGTCGATCCCTTCCGCAACGACGGAATGCCTCTGCGGGTCTGCCGCGATGTCAAGGCCCAGGAGTCTGCGCATGTCCCGCTTCAGCTCCTGCCGGGGGAACAACACGATGTGCGCGGCATCTGCGGCGATGCGGTGCACGAGGCGTGCGCGAAACCAGAAATGCTCCCCCTCGTCGACGGTGCCGAAGCTCCCGCGAGTCAGTGCGCCGGAGGTGTCGAGCGTGTCGATCACCGCGTGGGGGTCCGGTGCCACGGTGAACACGATCCGGATACCCCGTTCGCGGGCGACCGTGGCGGCCGCCAGGGAGCCGACGTCGGCCATCCGGAGATGGATCGCGTGGATCGGCCCGGCCGCGCGCAGGACCCGGCGGATGCCGCGCTGGGTGGCGATCCGTCGGGGCCAAGCCTCGGCAGCGGGGACAGGGTCGCCCAGGAAGGGAACCGGTGCGAGGGCGTGCCCGCCCTGAGCCGGGCGGACATACGAGAGGGCTGACAGCGCTTCGGCATGGCGTCCGCGGGAGATCGTCACGACGCGGTCGACCTGCGCCGGCCCGTCGGGTCGGACGCTCTCCCCGGCCGACTGGCTTTCCGCGACGAGCGCGTCGCCGAGGCGCAACAGCAGGGTGGCAATACCGCCGTTGTCTCCCGCACCGACCTGCGAGAGCTCCCGGTCGATGTCGGCGTGCAGGAAGACCTGAGCGATCGCCGACCCCTGGCTCCACGAAGCGTGCGGATACGGCTGAGCGGTCAGGTCGAAGAGGGCCAGGCCGGCCACGTCGGCAAGCGCACCGGTCTCGCGCGCAAGGTCCGTCACGACGGACATGATCGACTCACTCGGGCGGCGGTCGCCAAGCGTCTCGATCGCCGCGGCGCGCGCGGCGTCGCCCTCGTGCGGATCGACCGCAACGCAAAGCAGGAGCTGTTCGGGGATGCGGCCGGGCGCGCGCCCGACGGTTTCGACGAGGCGGGCCCTGGCATCCGGATCTGCGACCTGCGCGAGGGCACTTTCGAGAGAGCGGGCCACCTGCTCAGGCGCGGTCAGACCCCACCGCTCCAGGGTGCGTTGGGCGAGCATCCCTGAGAATCCGCCGTCCGCGACCATCCTGACCAGATCGGTGGTGCCTTCCGGCTGTGGTGGGCGAGCGCCGAGCGCCCAGGCTGCGTGCTCCCGGAGGAAGAGCGAGTCGTGCCTGAGCAGGGAGATGAGCACCTCGTCAGCAGACTGACCGCGGACCTGGCCGAGGGCGTGGACCGCGGCGATGGCGCTGAGCTGGTCGGCGGAGTCCGTCGCCGCAGCGAGGATGAGCACCGTCCTCGCACTGCCATCCCGGCTCGCAGCGATGGATAGGCCGTCGGCGCGCCGTATGCCCTCGAGGATTGACCTGGCCTGCTGCACCTCGTCGAGAGCTGTCTGGATCCCCATGGCTTCTCCCCTTTGCGGAAGCGGATCTCTTATCGCTGAGTTGGACATGCGCGTCATCGCTGAACTCGCCCGCCTTGTTGGCGTCGTGTCGATCACCAGCCGAGGGTCCCGGGTCCCCCCTTGAACGGGCCCACCACCCGCGAGGTGATCCAGCCCCCGTAGAAGCCGCCCTCCTGGGGGATCACGTGCTCACCGTTGACCTCGCAGCTGTCCATCGCGCCGGGGTAGAGAGCCACCTTGTCGCGGAGCTGCTCGTAGCCGGGCCACGGTTCGGGGTAGTACCAGGCGGCGCGTCGCGCGACGGCGTCGCCCACGATCAGGTCCAGGTATCTCCCCGTTCCCTTGAACTCGCACACCGAGGAGCCGGGTGCCTCGACGAGCACCCCCTTGGCGAAGGCCGTGCGCGGGAGGTAGTAGCCGGGCGGATGGCTCGTCTCAAGGACCCTGACAGCGTCACGGCTGTCCGCGACGACCTGCCCACCGAACCGGATGACCAGGTGCTCAGTGATCGGCTCGACCCGGGGTGGGCGCGGGAAGTCCCAGACGGACTCCTGACCCGGGCCGGGGACGATCCGCGTGGCCGGCGTGGCTGCGGGACGGGGTCCCATGAGGTGGTGTGCCATTGCTCAGCCCTCGCCGGACAACCGAGGAAGCCCTCCGCCGCGGGCAGCGGGAGCGGCACCGGGTACCGGGTCGCTCTCTGCGGCGGCGGCTTTGCCGATAGTGATCAGTAGCCCCGCCACCACTGCCGCGACGAGCAGGAACCCGCCCCCGACAAGGAAGGCCTGCGTGTACCCGTGGGTCAATGCGGCCTTCACTGGCGTTGGCAGCACCCGGTGGGAGGCAAGGTAGGTCGTGGTCGAGGCGGCCGCCACCGTGTTGAGCAGCGCGATGCCCAACGATCCGCCCACCTGCTGGCTGGTGTTGATCAGGGCGCTGGCCACCCCGGCGTCGTGCCCGCCGATCGCGTGCAGTGCCGTGCTCGCGACCGGGATGAAAACCAGGGCCAGCCCCACGCTCATCATGATCATGGACGGCAGCACATGGGTGGCGTACGAGCTGGTCGGGGTGAGCCGGCTCAGCAGGAGCAGTCCCATGGCGGCCAGCAGCAGCCCCGGCACCATCAGCGGGCGTGGCCCGAGCTTGGGCAACAGGTTGGCGGCCACCCCTGCGGTAAGGATGACACCCGCAGAAAACGGCAGGAACGCGAAGCCAGCCTGGATCGGGGAGTACCCGTGAACAACCTGCAGGTACAGGCTCAGGAACAGGAACATCCCGAACAGGCCTATCCCGACGATCAGCTGCACCAGGTAGGAGCCGCCGCGGTTGCGGTCCAGGAGCACGCGCATCGGCAGCAGCGGGTGCTGGGTGCGGGTCTCGATCACGAAGAAGCTGACCAGCAGCCCCGCCGCGGCGGCGAACCAGGCCAACGTCGCGGGGTCGGCCCACCGGCTGGGGTCCCCCGGGCCCGCAGGGGCGGCCTGGGTGAACGCGTACACCAGCGCGATGAGGCCACCGGTGACGGTGACGGCCCCGGGGATGTCATAGCGGGTGTTCCCGCCGGCTTTGGACTCTCTGAGCTCCCTCAGCGCGCCGACAACGGCTAGCAGCGCGATCGGCACGTTGACCAGCAGGCACCACCGCCACGAGGCGTACTGCGTGAGCACGCCGCCCAGCAGCAGGCCGATCGCCGCACCGCCGCCCGCGATGGCGCCGTAGACGCCGAATGCCTTCGCCCGCTCCTTGGGGTCGTGGAAGGTGACGGTGAGCAGGCTCAGGGCGGCCGGGACCAGGAAGGCACCAAAGCCGCCCTGCAGCGCCCGGGCGGCGAACAACAAGCCCTGGGACGGGGCCAGCCCACCAAGGGCGCTGGCCCCGGCGAAGCCCAGCAGTCCGATGATGAACATCCGTTTGCGGCCGACATAGTCAGCGACCCGGCCGCCGAGCAGCAGCAGACCCCCAAAAGCCAGGGTGTAGGCGGTGACCACCCACTGCTGGTTGGCGTCCGAGATGCCCAGGTCGGCCTTGGCCGACGGCAGCGCCAGGTTCACGATCGACGAATCGAGCACGACCATCAGCTGGGCAATGGCGATGACTCCCAGCGCGTACCAGCGCCTCGGATCCGGCACCGCGACCCCATGATCTGATGACGGGGCTCCCGATTCCGCGAGGATTGCGTTCGTTGAGCCAACTTCCTTCGATCCCAGCGACATGCCGCTACCCCTTCCTCGGTAGGTCAATGTTCGTCTAATGTCTGTCGAATGCTTGTCTAGTCCGTCAAACACCGGCGATAGGGTTCAATATTCCCGAGCGCGTTGCGATCACGGCCGGGGGACGTGTCAGGCTGGAGTGGGCTGGACGGGGGGTGTCCGGACATGCTGAACAGGTGAGACCGGATGGCGAACGAGACCAAGCGAACAGCCCCGCCGCCTTCCCTGCCGTCGCTGGTCGCACCCGGCTGGGGGCCAACGGTGGCGTTGCCTGCCGACTTCCCGGCAGATCGGACCCTGGCTGTCGTGGCGTTTCAGCGGGGCCAGCAATCCCGGGTAGACCGCTGGATCGAACGTGCGGCCGGTGCGCCGCTTCATCGACGGCGGGATGACTGCAAGGATCGGTGACCGAGAGCGTCGGCCTGGGCTGGCAGGATGTCGACCTCGACGGTGCATGCCTGTCCGTCAACCAGCAGATCACCGACGTCAATGGGCGAAGCATGGCCAGCACGCCAAAGACCAAGCGCGGCGATCGGGCTATCTACCTCGACGGCGAGACCGTGGTGATGCTGCGCCGGCAGCGGGACACGCAGAACCTCGAGCGCACAGCCTGGGGGCCTGCGTGGAATGAGGCTGGGCTCGTGTTCACGCGCCAGGACGGCAGCCCGCTGCGACCCGAGTACGTCACCAGGCACTTCCAAGCGCTGGCCCAAGACGCGGGGCCGCCCGTCATCCGTCTGCACGATTATGCCGATGTCGGCTTAACCACGACCTGCGCCACACCAACGCGAGCCTGGCACTGGAGGCCGGGGTCGACCTGAAGGTGGTCTCCCAGCGGTTGGGCCACTCCCAGATCGCCATCACCGCGGACCTCTACACCCACGTCAACCTGGGCCTCGGCAAGGCTGCAGCGGAG
>JANOHS010000027.1:0-2392 GCA_031406655.1 Micrococcales bacterium | reverse complement strand
GATCTGCTCGGCATCAACCCCGCCCGCAGCGAGGATCGGCTCGCCGACGCTGAGCGTGATCGGCACGTTCGTGCGGCCCAACCGCTTGGGGTGGCCCTTGGTCCACACCCTCTGCGAACCCCAGATGACCATCGGGACCACCGGAACCCCGGCCGCCTTCGCCATCCGGACCGCGCCGCTCTTGAAGCCCTTGAGCTCGAACGAACGCGAGATGGTCGCCTCGGGGAACACCCCAACGATCTCTCCCGCCTTCAGCGCTTTGACAGCAGTTCGGAAGGACGCCGCACCGGCCGTGCGGTCCACCGGGATGTGATGCATGCCGCGCATCAGCGGGCCGCTGATCCTGTGGCGGAACACGTCGTCCTTGGCCATGAAGCGCACCAGGCGTCTGCTGGGGACCGCCGCCAGGCCGGCATACGCGAAGTCGAAGTAGCTCAGGTGGTTGATCATCAGAACTGCGCCACCGGAGACCGGGATGTTGTGCGCACCCGTGATGGTGAACTTGAGGCCCTGCGCGGCGAACAACGCTCTCGCGACCCAGATCACGGGGGTGTAGACCGGTTCCATGGCTCCACCGTAAGGGATCGCCTGTTGAGCCCGTTCCGCCCACCGCGTTGGCGCCGAAGTGATAGTTTGCGCACACACTCGTCCGCCGCTTGCGCCGGCCGGTGGCCGCCATACGTGCGTCGGATCCGGGGCACAGGGGGAACTCGAGAATGGACAGTCGATGGTGGAGCCGATCAGCACCTCGCTCGTCCGGATTAGCGAGTTCGGCCCTTTCGACGCCTTCTCGGACGACGCCCACGGACTCTACATGGATGGGTTCTCGGAAAAGGCGCTGATCGCGTGCCACGCAGGGATGCTCGTGAGCGTGGGTGGGGGTGACCGGGCCACCACCAGGTATCTGCGCTACATCGAGGGCATCGCCCTCCAGGAGCTGGGCCGGCACCATGACGCCGTCACCACGGCGATGGACCTGCTCAGGGACGTGGAGGACGCCTCGGACCCGATGTGGCGGGCCAAGGCGCTGGCCCTGCTTGCGGAGTCCTCCACCCAGGTCGGGGAGGTCAGCCGGGCGATGGATGCGCTGGCCGAGGGAACGTGGCTCGTCGCCAACGAGATGCCTGGCCGCTACAACCACCTTTCCGCGAGTATGGCGGTCGCGCTGGCGCTGCGCGCCGTCTCCCTGTTTGAGCAGGCGGACGAGCTGCTCGCCGGGATTCGGCCCTACGACGGCCTCGACATCGATCTCCTGGTCGCGCAGGAGCGGGCGCTGATGGGCGCCTTCTGGGGGACGACGCTTCTCCTAGTCGGCCACGACGAGGAGGCGGGGCCGCATTTCGTCGCATCCGCCGGACAGGCCCTGGGGATGCGCAGGATCGCGGCGTCGGTGGGCAACTCCGAGATGGCGGCGCGGGCCGAGATCATCGAGGCGTACGCGCTCAGCCGGCTGGGGTACGCGGATCTCGCCGCCGCCCGGGTCAACGCCGCTACCGAGCACCTTCGGCTGCGCGACGAGCTTGTCGAGTCCCACCTCGCACACCTCGTTCTCGGCCAGGCAGCAACGGAGTCGGGCGACTACGGCGAGGCGCGACGCCAGCTGCTCGCCGCGTTGACGAACGCCGACCGCGCGAGCCGCGACATCTGGGCGTCCACTGCGGTGGAAGCGCTCGCAGACCTGGACGTGGCCGAGCACGGGCCGCACCCGGCGGTCGACCGGTGGAAGCGTCTGGCCAGGGATGCCTTCGCGCGGGTGTGGTTCGAGCGCGACGGCCGGTTCACCTCGCTCCAGTCGCGCAACCAGGTGCGCGCGCTGACCGCCGAGACAAGCCGAATGGGTCAAGCGGCACTGCGGGACCCCCTCACTGGTCTGGGAAACCGGCAGATGATGACCGGCACCGTCGAGCTGGCCGGCGATAACCTGTCCGTCGTCTTCGTCGACGTCGATGAGTTCAAGCAGGTCAACGACCGCTACTCGCACGCGGTTGGCGACGAGGTGCTGCGCCGGATCGCTGTCATCCTGCGCACCCACTGCCGGACGGACGACGTGCCGGTGCGCTATGGCGGCGACGAGTTCGTCATCCTCGTCTTCGGCGGAGATGCGGCGGCCGAGGGCGTCGCGGCACGGTTGCACGACGCCGTGCGCAAAGCCCCGTGGTGGCAGGTCGCCGCCGGACTCACGGTCACGGTCTCCGTCGGCGTGGGCCATCCTGTCGGGGCCCACGGAGCGATCGCCGCCGCCGACGCCGCGTTGCACGCAGCCAAGCGTGCCGGTCGGGACCGCGTCGTGACCAGTCTGACGGTCTGACGGTCTGACGGTCTGACGGTCTGACGGTCTGACGGTCTGACGGTCACACCACCGTCCGGCGCAGGGCCCACAGGGCGACTGCGC
>JANOHS010000025.1:0-10625 GCA_031406655.1 Micrococcales bacterium | reverse complement strand
CCGATGAGCTCAGATGCCCAGACTCCGGAGCTCGGGATGACCTGCATCGCGCCGATGGCGTTGGCGACCGAGACCTGGCGCTGGTTCCACCCGGACTCCTGCCAGGAGATCGCCAGGGCCAACCTGGGGTCGAGCCCGTGGCGTCGCGCGGTGGACGCGATCATCTCCTTCGTCCGGGAGCGGGTCGGCATGCTGTGGCCTGCCAGGTAGGCGCGGTTGGCCGAGGCGGCGCGGACGACCGTGTCGGAGTAGGTGCGTCCGGCGAAGGTGTTGCTGCTGTCAGCCCGCTTCTTGGCCGGGGTCACGACCTTCAGGGTCTGACCTATCTGCAGGATCGAGCGCAGCGAGAGGCCGTTGGACTTCAGCAGAGAGGCCTGTGACACGCCATGGCGCAGCGCGATGGCGCTGATGGTGTCACCCGAGCGGACTCGCAGGATTGTCGTGGTGACGGCAACCCGGGTGGCAGCCTTGGCTCTCGCGCGGGCAGCGGCTGCCGGAAGCTTGATCCGTTGCCCGGGCTGGATGTATGCCGTGGGGCTGATCCTGTTCAGCCGGTAGAGCGTCGACAGGCTCACCCTGTAGCGGGCGGCGATTCCGCCAAGGGTGTCGCCGGATCGAACGACATGGGTCGCGGTCCGTGCGGCTGCGCGGGCCGGCCTGGGCGCGGCCTTCGTGCGGGGGACCCAAAGCTGGTCCCCGACGGTGAGGAAGTCCCCTCCGCCGGAGATGCGGTTGCGGGTGATCAGGACCCCGACCGTGGTGCGGTGGGTCATTGCCAGGTCGCTGAGGGTGTCGCCGCTTCGAACCCTTCGGATCTGCCAGCCGAACGGTGCCGCGCTGGCACGGCGGACAACTGTGGCGGGTGCGACGTGTGTCGGCACCGGCGCGGTGGCGGGGGGGAGCGCTACGACGGGGCTCACGAACATCCTCCGGTTCGGGCGGGACAGAAGAGACGCAAACGGGCGTGTGTGGCACACAGTGCTCTGTGTGGCTCATGTTAACGGTACCGGAAGCGTGGACGCACCGCCGCGACATCCCCGGATCCGACTTGCGCCCGTGTCGGACAGTGACAGTCTTGACCCGTGGCCAACGACATCACCCCCGACTCGACCGACGACGATGATCTCGAGGCGCTGGTCGGGGAGTGGCTCACCGTTCCGGACCTGGGCGAGCTCCTGCGCCTTCGACTCAGTGACGTCCGCCAGCTGCTCGTGGACCGGAAGCTCCTGGGGGTCCGGATCGGCCCCCGCAAGGTCATGTCCGTCCCTGCCAAGTTCGTCAACGAGGCCGGGCCCTTGCCCGAGCTCCCCGGCACGTTCACAGTGCTCGCCGACGGCCGGATGAGCGACGCCGAGATCCTGCGCTGGCTGTTCACCCCCGATGTCACCCTCCCGGTGCTGGGCGCCCCCATCGACGCGCTTCGCGGCGGTTTCAAGTCCGAGGTGCGCCGCCGCGCCATGGAAGCTGCCTTCTGATGGTGGCTGCCGGCTGGGGTCACGCCTCGTATGCCGTCATGCTGGTCGTCGTCCTGATCGCGGCACTGCCGTTGAGTCACCTCTTCCGGCTGGGGACGATGCGTCAGCCGCGGCGGCTGTTGACGGCGATCCTCCCCGTGGCCGTGGTGTTGGTGACCTGGGACATCGTGGCCACCGCGGAGGGGCACTGGCGCTTCGACCCTGCTCAGACGTTCGCCCCCCGGCTGTGGGGGCTGCCCCTGGAGGAGTACGCGTTCTTCGTGGTGATCCCGCTGGCCGGCATCCTCACCTTCGAGGCCGTATCGGTCGTGCGCGCGCGACGACGGCACGCGCCGTGACGTCATATCAGGCATGAGCTCCTACACCGCAGCGGCCGCGATCGCCGTGCTGATCGTGATCTTTGTCGACCTGCTGGTCATGCGGACCGCGCTGGTGCGCTCGCGCACCTGGTGGACGGCATACGGCATCGTCGTCCTCTTCCAGCTGCTCACCAACGGCTGGCTCACTGGCCGCGGCATCGTCAGATACAGTGGGGACGCCATCGTGGGCTCGGAGCGGATCGTGTTCCTGGGCGACGGCAGGATCGCCTATGCCCCGGTCGAGGACCTGGCGTTCGGTTTCGCCCTCGTGCTCATGAGCTGTGCGGCGTGGGTCTGGAGCGGCGCGACGACCCGATCGTCATCGTGAGCCTCACGGCGGCCGCACGCACCGCCAGCTGTCCGGCAGTGGCCAGTCGTTGCCAGACCGGAACCACCAGCCGGCGCTCGAACACGTTGAAGTCATTGACGATCACCTGGTGCAGGATCCGTCGATAGAGCGTGAACGCGGCCTCCAGGCAGGGCTGGCTGCGGGCATCGACCATCCTCAGACCCGGCTTGGCGGCTGCGTAGAGGTTGACGGCACGGCGCACCTCGAAGGCGAGCAACGAGCGCACCTGTCGTGACGGAGCTGCCGTGCGCACGGCACGAGCAAGCATCTGCTCGGTGACCCCGAAACGCGCCAGGTCTGTTTGCGGCAGATAGATCCGGCCCCGGGCGAAGTCCTCGCCGACGTCGCGGATGAAGTTGGTCAGCTGGAAGGCCTCGCCGAGCGCCGCCGCACGGGCAAGGGCGTCGGGCCCGCTCGCGCCCAGCAACGGTGCCATCAGCTCTCCGATGACCGCCGCACTGCCGCGCATGTAGCCGCGGAGGTCCTCCCACGTCGCATATCGGGAGACGGTCAGGTCCATCACCATCGAGTCGAGGAACTCCTGCAGCAGGCGGGGCTCAAGGCCGAAGGTGCGCATCGTGTGCCACGTGGCGGCGAGCACGGGTTGGGCGGCAGGGTCCGGTGGCGAGGTGGATTGTACTGCCGCCATTGCCTGTTCGCACCACGCGAGCAGGAGCGCTGGGTGAGGGGGCTGCGCGCCGGGTGCGTCCACGAGCTCGTCAGTGACTCGGGCGAAGGCGTAGAGAGCCCATACGTCTGGGCGACGTTCGCGCGGCAGCAACCTGGTGGCCAGGTAGTACGTCCGGCCGTGCGCCGCGTGGATCCGCCGGCATTCCTCATAGGCCGCCGCCAGATCCTGCGCGTTGGTGCCGTCACCTGCCATGGCGACCCTCACCGCCACGCCAGCGAGCGATAGGCCGGGTCGGGGCCGATCAGCCGCTCGGCGGCCAGGCGGCCGCTGATCAGCACCATCGGCACCCCGACACCTGGCGTGGTGCTCGCGCCAGCGAACGCGACGTTTTCGCCGAGGGTGTTGCGGGACCGGAAGGGGCCGGTCTGGGCGAACGTGTGGGCGGCGGCGAACGGGGTACCTGCGCCCAGGCCGCGGTCGGCCCAGTCCTGCGGAGTGATCAGCACCTCGGTGTCGATGGCGTCACTGAAACCCCGATAGCCAGCGTTCTCAACGGTGCTCAGCATGTGCTCGCGGTAGTAGCCCCGCAGCCTTGTCCAGTCCAGCGGCTCGGCGTGGTCGAGGTTCGGAGCAGGAAAGAGCACGTATGCCGCGCTGCTCCCCGCAGGGGCCAGCCCGGGATCGGTGACCGATGGCAGGGAGACCAGGAAGGAGGGGTCACGCATCAACCGTCCGGAGTCGAGGTCGTCGAAGACCTGCGACCAGGCGTGCCCGAAGTGCATCGTGTGGTGGGCTGCCCCGGGCCACGAGGCCTTCACGCCGGCCGCCATGACCACGCAGGAGGGTGAGTACGAGGTTCTGGCGGGCCGTCGTCGAGGTGTCCGGTCGAGGACCTCCAGAGCGGCGGGTCGATCGAGCGTCAGGACCACGGCGTCCGGATGCCAGGTGCGCCCGTCCAGGCATCTCAGCTCGATGACCCGATCGCCGCTCCAGGCCGTCCCCGTGACCCGCGCGCCGTAGACGAGCTCGACGCCCGCCTTACGTGCTGCCGCCTCCATCGCGGTGGGCAGGGCATTCATGCCGCCGACCGGGTAGGACACTCCTTCGACCAGGTCCATGTAGGAGATGACCGCGTAGAGGGCCCGTGCCCGGGCAGGTGAGACACCGGCATACAGGGCCTGGAAGCTGAAGACTCGTTGCAGCCGCTCATCGCGGAAGTAGCGGGCCACGGTGGGGGCGAGCCGTGAGAAGCCCCGCAGGGCAACGAGCTTGGCCAACGACGAGCCGGCCAGGTCGACGGGGGAGTCGAAGTTGCGGTCGATGAAGTCGCGGATCTGGAGGCGGTACAGGCGGGTCACGAACGTGACGTAGCGCCGGTAGCCGTCGGCGTCCGCGGAACCGGAGAAGGCGCGGATGCGTTCGGTCATCCGGTCGACATCGCTGGTAACCGACAGGCCTGTCCCGTCGGCGAACTGCGCCCGATAAGCAGGGTCGAGCGGCCGCAGGGTGACCCAGTCCGACAGGGACTCGCCCAAGGCTGCGAAGCAGTCGGCCAGGATGTCCGGCATCGTCAGCACCGTCGGGCCGGTGTCCAGCTGATAGGTCCCGCCGCCGCGTGCGGGCAGGCAGACCCGCGCGGCACTGCCACCGGGTGCGGAGCCGGCCTCAAGGACGGTCACGCGGCGGCCGGCGCCGGCCAGATGCATGGCCGCGGACAGTCCTGCCAGACCAGCCCCGACGACCACCAGGTGGTCCGGGGCCGACGTGGGCCGGGAGCGGGTGGACGCGCGGGCACTCACACGGAGCGCGCGGTCGAGACGTCGATGAGGGCGTCGAGCGCCATCAGGCCCTCGTCGGTCAGCGCGGTGGTCGAGGCAAGGGCTGAGCGAGCCGACACCGTGAGGTCGAGGATCATCTGCTCGACCCGTTCGAGGGCGCCACTGGTGGTGATCGCGTCACGAAGCTCGTCGACACGGGGCTCGTCCAGGTCTGGCAGGCCCAGCAGCTTCTCGAACAGGGCAACGACGGGCGGGTCGGCGTGGTCCAGGGTCAGAGCGACCAGGACGGTGCGCTTGCCCTCGCGCAGGTCGTCTCCGGCTGGTTTGCCCGTCTGGGCGGGGTCCCCGAAGACGCCCAGCACGTCGTCCCGCAGCTGGAAGGCCTCGCCGAGGTCGAGCCCGTAGGTCGAGAGTGCGGCCCGATCCGGCGGGCTGACATCGGCCGCCGAGGCGCCGATGAGCAAGGGTTGCTCGATGCTGTACTTGGCGCTCTTGTATCGGATAACCCTGCGGGCGCGGGCGATCCGCTGGTCTGTGCTCAGGTCGTCCCAGCTGCGGACGGACTCGAGGACGTCGAGGAACTGCCCGCCCATCAGCTGCGTCCGCATCCGGTCGAACACCGGACGCGCCCGGGTCAGCTCGGCCACTGGGAGCCCCGAGGCCGCAAACAGCTCGTCGGTCCAGGTGAGGCACAAGTTGCCGGCCAGGATGGCACCGGCCACTCCGAAGCGGTCACCGCTGCCGCTCCAGCCGGCGGCCGCATGCTCGTCGGCCAGGCGACGGTGTGCTGCGGGCATCCCGCGTCGGGTATCACTGTCGTCCATGACGTCGTCGTGCAGCAGAGCTGCGGCCTGGAAGAACTCCATCGCGGTCGCGGCGCGGATGAGGGCGTCGCTGTCCGGGCCGCCGCCCGCGCGGTAACCCCAGTACAGGAAGGCCGCCCGGAGCCGCTTGCCGCCCTGCAGCAGATCGCCGATCGCCGCCACCAAGGACGTGAGGTCGTCGCCGATCTCGGACAGGACCCTGGACTGGGACGAGATCTCGGCGTCAACGGCAGCCTGCACGCGTGCGCGCAGATCACCGGCGTCCAGTGGGTTCGGCAACGAGCCTCCAAATGCTGAGTGGACTGAGCCTACGGGCCCGACCTCGCCTATTCTGGCCGGTATGGCGCATGGAACCGCATCGACCCTCCCACAGGCCGAGCACCTCACCCGTTCGATCTCCCGGGTGCTCGCGGAGCAGGGCGCGTCATACAGCTTCGAGTTCTTCCCGCCCAAGGACGACGCGGGCGAGCAGACGTTGTGGGAGGCGATCCGTCATCTGGAGCGGATCAGGCCGACCTTCGTCTCGGTGACCTATGGTGCCGGCGGTTCCACCCGTGACCGCACGGTGCGGGTCACGGGCCGGATCGCC
The DNA here is from genome assembly GCA_031406655.1 of Micrococcales bacterium. Lineage (GTDB taxonomy): Bacteria > Actinomycetota > Actinomycetes > Actinomycetales > Dermatophilaceae > UBA4719. The sequence goes on along the minus strand of JANOHS010000025.1, from coordinate 4,620 downwards.
CGGGAGACGACGCTCACGCCGATGGCCCACCTGACCTGTGTCGGGTCGTCGGTGGCGGAGCTGCGTCAGGTGGTGGGGGAGTATGCCGGGGCTGGGATCCGTAACGTGATGGCTCTGCGCGGAGACCCGCCCGGCGGCCCCGGAGCTCCGTGGACCCCTCACCCCGAGGGCCTCAACCACGCGGAGGAGCTCGTGGCCCTGGTGCGTTCGCTGGGCAGCTTCACCGTCGGTGTCGCAGCCTTCCCTGACAAACACCCCGAGTCCTCGAGCCTGGACCAGGACGCCGACGTGCTCGTGCGCAAGGCCGATGCCGGGGCCGAGTTCGCGGTCACCCAGTTCGTCTTCGACGCCGACAGCTATGTCCGGCTGCGCGACCGGGTGGTCGCCCGCGGGCGCGACCTGCCGATCATCCCGGGGCTGATGCCGGTGACGAGCTTCGCGCAGGTGCGGCGGATGGCCGAGCTGTCCGGGACGCCGCTGCCTCCGGCCGTGGTCTCGCGACTCGAGGCCGTGGCCGATGACCCGGCCGCGATCCGGGGGGTGGGGGTGCAGATCGCCACCGAGCTGGGCCAGCGGCTTTTGGCCGAGGGCGCGCCGGGCCTGCACTTCTACACGATGAACCGCTCGCCGGCCACGCTCGAGGTCTACGCCAACCTGGGCGTCTAGCGCCTCAACTGCCGCCCGCTGGCCGGTTTCCATCACCGCTGGCGGCTCCTGAGGTGCCATCCGTGATGGAAACCTGCCATCGAGCCTCGGCCCACACGGCGACGTCGTTCAGGCGACCTCTGCGGCGTGCCCCCCGGTGAGCCGCAACAGCTCGTCGTACGAGGTCTGGAAGACCGTGTGCGGGTGGCCGGCTGCGGCCCACACACGGTCATAACGACTCAGGGAGACGTCGACGACCGTCTCGATCGGGTGGCGTAGGGCTACTGGCGCAACACCTCCGATCGCGAATCCCGTGTGCTTGCGGACGAACTCCGCGTCAGCGCTGGAGACCTCATGGAGCTCCAGCAGGTCTGCGACCTTGATGATGTCCACCCGGTGGGCTCCTGAGGTGAGGACGAGCAGCGGCCGGATCGTGTCGTCCTGGCGATGGGCCCGGAATACCAGCGAGCTGGCGATCTGGGCGATCTCGATCCCCAGCGCATCGGCAGCCTGGCGCGCGGTACGGGCGGCGCCGTCGAGAACCGTGATCTGGCCGCGGACACCGAAGGACGCCAGGGCTGCGGCCACGCGGCGCACCGAGGGGTTGTCGAGGACGTTTCCGCCGCCCGGATCGGTCATGAGTGCACGGTAGCCAGCCTGGTTCCCGTACGGAAGAGCGGTCGCCCTCGCGGTCGGGCTTGACGGGCTGTCGGAGCCGCGGTGTACATTCAGATCAGTCGAACACACGTCCTAAGAACGCGCGATCGACTGGCATGTCTGTTCTGCGGCGGGCGCCTCGACCCCGCCCGCCGCAGTTCACCCCGCATACGTCTGAAGGAGCTGGCCATGGTGCGTCGTTACGAGGAACCCATCGAGGTTCGGGCTGGTGCAGCCGCCGTCGCCCGCGGTGACATCGCCTGCGCTCCGGACCCAACACCTTCGGCTTTCCTTTGGCGCGGTCGGCTCTACGTCGTACGTGCCGTGATCGGACACTGGCGAGAGCGCAGGGCGTGGTGGCGCGAGGCCCTCGACCCCGATGAGGACGACAGCGAGACCCGAGGCGGAACGCCCGCGGCGCACGAGCCAGCCTGCCCTGTGCACATGGGCTGCCTCGAGTACATGGACTGCCTTGAACAGGAGGTATGGCGGGTGGAAGCCAGCCCCGGTCGTCTCGCCGGCACCGGGGTGTACGACCTGGGAATGAACGACCTTGGACTGAACGACCTGGGCAACAACGGGGACCCGAGGATGAGCGGGCCCAGGCGCGGTTGGCGACTCTTGCGCGTGGCGGACTAGGCGGTGTGGTGATGATGACCTCAACACCGAGGGCGCCCGTGGCCTGCACGGCACTGGAGCTGCTCGACCGAGCTCGGGCCAGTCTGCTGTCGGCCTGCCACGCCGATACCATCGCCGAGCGCTATGTCGAGGCTCACCTGGCGGCGTTGCGGGCCGCGGCCGCGTTGTTGGCTGCCCGCAGCAGGCCCAGCCGGCGCTCGCAGCTTCGCAGCGTGTGGGAGGTGCTGCCGCAGGTGGCTCCCGAGCTGACCGAGTGGGCGGTGTTCTTCGCCGCTTCGGCCAAACGCCGGGGCGCGCTCGAGCGAGGTTCGGCCGGACCGGGCGCGCGCGAGGCCGATGACCTTCTGCGGCAGTCCGAGACCTTCTTCGAGTTGGTTCAGGGGGCACTGGGGCTGCCCATGAGCAGGCCCTTGCCCGAGCTGGCGGCTGTGACAGGGCGTCAAGCGGCGACATGACAATGCGCGATGCCTTCGCCCACCTCCACGTCGCGTCCGGCTTCTCGTTGCGTTACGGCGCTTCGACCCCGGCGGCGTTGGTGGAACGTGCCGCAGCGATGGGCCAGCCCGCGCTCGCCCTGACCGATCGCGACGGACTCTATGGCGCAGTGCGTTTTGTGCAGGCTTGCGACGAAGCCGGCATCGCTCCGGTGCTCGGCGTGGACCTGGCCGTTGGGCCGGGGGGATCCGATAGCGCCGTAGGACCCAATACCGTTGCGGGGCAAGGGGCTCAAGCAGGTCGCGCCCATACCGGTCGCGCGAGTCCCGCCCGGGGTGGCGCCGAAGTTGATCCCCGATACCCGCGGGTCACGGTGTTGGCTCGTGGGCAGGGCGCCGGGGTGGATCCCGGCGTCGGGTGGGGCAGGTTGTGCCGTCTGGTGACCCAGACCCACCTCAGCGGTGAACGGGGAGCCCCGGTCAGCAGTGCCCAGCTCATCGCGGCGCATGCAGTGGACCCGCGGACCGGTCAGCTGGCACTGGTGGTCCTCCTCGGGCCGGGCTCTGACGTTGGCAGGGCACTGCTGGCGCGCCGCCCCGACCTGGCCCGCCTGCTGCTGCGCCAGTGGGTCGACCTGCTGCCGCGCGGTGGTGTGGTCATCGAGGTGGTGTGCCATGGCGGGCCGGAGGGCACACCAGCCAGCCTCGGGCAGGCCGCCCGACTGCTGGGTCTGGCCACCGAGGTCGGGCTGCCGGCTGTGCTCACGGCTGCGGTCCGCCATGCCGATCCTGGCGGCGCGGTGACCGTCGACGTCCTTGATGCTGCCCGTCGCCTCGTGCCACTGGACACGCGTCACCTCGACCGAGTCACCACTGCGGGTCATCTCAGCTCGTCGGCCCAGATGTACACCGTGGCCTGTGACGTCGCCCGGGCCGCGGGTGCTGGGGTGAGCAGCGGCTCGAGCGGTGAACGTGACCGGGCGCGTCAGCTGATGGCCGGGACAGTGGCCCTGGCCAGGGCCTGCGCGATGAGCCCGGGCGCCGACCTCGGCATCGGCTCGGTGCACCTGCCGGAGCCGTCGGTGCTCGGCATTGCGGCTGACGAAAGTCCTCAGGAGGTCCTGGCGGTCCGCTGCCGGGGTGCCATTGCCACGCGATATGGGGGAGCAGGCGAGGCCGAGCTCTCTGCGGTGGCATCGCGGCTCGAGGACGAGCTGCGGGTCATCGAAGGGCTCGGCTATCCGACCTATTTCATGACGGTGGCAGCGGTGTGCGACCTGATCCGTGACCTCGGGGTGCGGGTGGCAGCACGGGGTTCGGGCGCTGGGAGCCTGGTCAACTACCTGCTCGGCATCAGCGGGGTGGAACCGCTGCGCCACGGCCTGCTCATGGAGCGGTTCTGCTCACCGCTGCGCGCGCAGCTGCCCGACATCGATATCGACGTGGAGTCGGCCCGGCGAACCGAGATCTACGAGCACGTCCTGGAACGCTTCGGCGGGGACCGGGTCACGTGCGTGTCGATGATGGACACCTACCGGGTCCGCCACGCGATCAGGGACGTCGGCGCCGCGCTCGGGCTGCCACCGGGCGAGATCGACGTCATCGCCAAGGCATTTCCACACATTCGGGCCCGCGATGTCCGGGATGCCCTGACCGAGCTGCCCGAGCTGCGGGCCAGCGGCCTGGATGTTCCCCGCCTACGTGTCCTCTTCGACCTGGTGGAACGACTCGACGGCCTGCCCCGGCACATCGCCGTACATCCCTGCGGAGTGATCCTGTCCAACCAGGGGCTGCTCGATCGCACCCCGGTCGAGGCCAGCTGGCTGGGGTTCCCGATGAGCCAGTTCGACAAGGACGACGTCGAGACCATGGGCCTGCTCAAGCTCGACATCCTCGGGATCCGCATGCAGTCCGCGATGGCACATGCTGTCGATGAGGTGGCACGGGTCGACGACATCCGCATCGACCTCGATGACCGGACGCAGGTCAGCCTCGATGACGACCGGACCTTCCGCCTGATCAGGTCCGCGCACACGTTGGGGTGTTTCCAGATCGAGAGTCCTGGTCAGCGCGAGCTGGTCGGCAAGTTCGGGCCGGAGACCTTCGAGGACCTCATCATCGACATCTCGTTGTTTCGTCCCGGACCGGTCAAGTCCGACATGATCACCCCCTTCCTGCTGGCCCGCCAGCACTGGCGCCCGGCGCAGTACCTCCACCCCAGCCTCGAGCCGGCGCTGAAGGAGAC
>JANOHS010000015.1:0-9158 GCA_031406655.1 Micrococcales bacterium | reverse complement strand
CCGGGAAGAGCCGAACGACCCACCGCCAGATGCCGCCGTCGTCGGTCATCAGGAAGAGGGTCGCGAAGAGGCAGAAGACCGCCCCGCCGACGATGGCGAGCGCACTGTTGGCGGTGTTGAACACACCCTGAGCCAGGCCGGCGCCGTTGGTGGTGACGGCATCCGTCAGGTCGGCGATCAGCTGGGTGACCCGGGTCTCGGACATGTTTGGCGGACCTGTGATCAGCCAGTTACGGATGGTGTCCCCGGCATCCTGCAGCTGTCCACCCAGCTCGGCAGCGTTGACCGAGATCTGCACGACGACGAACCACGCAGCGCCCACCAGCGCCGCGGTACCGAGGACGGCGGCATCTGGCGGTGGGTCGTTCGGCTCTTCCCGGACGAGGCCGAGGCCAAGGTGGCCCACGCCGGCAACGTGGCCTGGCGCACGCTGATCGCCTACATGCGCAGCACCGTCCTGCTGGCACTGATCAACGCGCTCACCATGGTCGTGGTCATGCTCATCGCCGGCATGCCGCTCGTGGTTCCCCTTGGCGTCCTGCTGTTTCTGGGCTCGATGATCCCGCTGATCGGCATGCTCGTAGCCGGCGTCGTGGTCGTGCTGGTTGCCCTGGTGACCAAGAGCGTTGTGATGGCTTTGGTCATGGCGCTCGCGCTGTTTCTCACGGTGCAGATCGAGGGCAACCTGCTCAACCCCTACATCCTGGGCAAGGCGGTTCAGATCCATCCGCTCGGCATCCTGATGGGGGTCACCGCCGGAACCATCGTGGGTGGAATCTTCGGCGCGTTCATCGCGGTGCCGCTGGTAGCCATCCTGAACAACGTTGCCAACGATGTTCACGGTCGTGAGGTCGGCGTCCCCCCACCCGATCCGCAGACCTAGGGACCGTGCGGCAGGGAGGTGCGCAAGCCTGGGTCTGGCTGGGCCCGTCGCAAGGACAGCACGACGACCAGCGGCCACAGCGCCTGTGCTCCGGCCGCGACCCGTTCGGCCAGGCCCACCCGCTGGCCGTCCACGAGCAGCTCGGTGAAGAACCACCCGACAGCGAGCAACAGCGCGCAGGTCGCCATCGCGGATACGCGTGGTCCAAGGACGGTGGCCACGGGCTGCGTCGGGACCGGTCGGCGCGTTGACGCGAAGGCCGGCCACACCGCGAGAGAAATGAACGCAACTGTCGCCGTGGCTGTGTGCGCCGCCGAGGAACGGCCACCACCCGGCAGCGGGAACGCGGCCACCAGCAGCGTTGCGAACCCGCCGAGCCCATGAACCAGCCGCCCGGCTGCGGCGGCTGGAGCAAGCGCGTAGGCCGTCGCCAGGTGCGAAAGGCCGAGGCCAACCAGGGCGCTTGTCATCAGCCAACGGTCGGGGGTGTCGCGCGCGGCAAGCTCGCTGATCGTGCGCACAAAGCCGTCGAAGGGCACCGGCTGAACCGCACCGGCCAGTGTCCATCCGCCGATGAGCAGGACCGGTGCGGCAAGAGCGGAGACCACAGCCCACCACGGCACGCGACGCATAGGGAGACCGTACCGACTTTCCGGCCGCTTCAGACGCTCGGAGAACAGCCTCAAACAGGTGGGCGACGACCCCAAGCCGTCACCGTCGGGCAGACTTCGCACGAAGAACGCCGTGGATCCAACCGGAATCCTCGACCCAGGCAAAGGTCATTGACGCTGTGAAGATCTCCGAAGTACGCGCCCTGGTTCAGCTCCGCAAGCCTGAGCCGGATCGGGTCGAGCGCACACTGAGGCGTTGCGTCACCATCGAGGATCTGCAGCACGCGGCGTGGCGTCGTTGGCCGAGGAGCGTCCGCGGCTACGTGGAGGGCGGAGCGGACGGCGAGGTGAGCCTGGCGCGCAACCGTGCGGCATACGAGCGCCTGGGGCTGGTGCCGTCGCCGTTGCGTGACGTCACCGACGTCGACCTGCGGACCTCGATTCTCGGCGGCGAGTCGGCCCTCCCGTTCGCATTGGCACCAACCGGGTACAACCGGATGATGCACACCGCCGGGGAGAGTGCGGTCGCCCGCGCCGCCCGGGATGCGCGTATCCCCTACACGCTGTCGACCATGGCGACGACCCGCCTCGAGAACGTTGCGGCGGAGGTGGGCGGGGACCTGTGGTTCCAGCTGTACGTATGGCGCGACCGGGGGCTCGTGCGTGACCTGATCGAGCGCGCCGAGGCCAGCGGGTATCGCGCGTTGATGCTCACCGTCGACACCCCGGTCACCGGGCTGCGCGTGAGGGACGTGCACAACGGCTTCACGATCCCGCCGCAGCTCAGTGCCTCGACGCTGCTGGACATGGCCCGCCACCCCCGCTGGTGCGCAAGCCTGATGACCGGTCCGCCGATCAACTTCGCCAACTTCGCTCCCGAGGTCGGTCGGAGCCCTGAGGGGCTGATGGAGTTCGCCGCCAAGCAGTTCGACCCATCGGTCTCGTGGGACGACCTCGCCTGGATCCGGGGGTTGTGGAACGGGCCTCTCGTGGTCAAGGGCCTGCTGAGCGCGTCTGACGCAGCTTGCGCCGCCGAGGTCGGGGTCGACGCGGTGGTGCTGTCCAACCACGGTGGGCGTCAGCTCGACCAGACGGTCGTCCCGCTGCAGATGCTCCCTGCGGTCCGCGATCGGGTGGGCGACGGGCTCAAGGTGTTCGTCGACTCGGGCATTCGTCGTGGCTCGGACATCGCCCTGGCCCTGGCACTGGGTGCTGACGCCGTCCTGGTTGGCCGACCGTACCTGTACGGGCTCGGCGCCGCCGGCGAGCGTGGCGTGGCTGCGGCGATCTCCATGCTGGGGGCGGAGCTTCGCCGCGCAAGGACGCTGATGAGCGTCACGTCCGTGGCCCAGCTACGAGCTGAGGGGCCGGCGCTCGTCCGTTCGTGACCCCGTCCGGCTCAGGGGCTGTTGGTCGCGGTTCTTAGCTCGCTGAGGCAGACGCGGCGAACGCGCACGATCTGGGCGATCAGCGTCATCCAGATGGCGGCCACGATGGCGAAGAGGGAAATGACCAGGACGTTGCCCACGCTCGCAAGTGGCTTCGGTGGTGGCGGCCGATAGGCGGCCCGGGCGACCGTGACGTTGATGGTGGTGCTGGCGGTGACCGGCTCCGTATCCGACGTGGCGGCGTAGGTGGCAGCGAACTCCTGTGGCCCGATGACCTTGGGTTTGAAGATCATCCTGGCGATGCCGCTCGCTTTGGTGGTGGCTGACCCGATCGGGACGAGCCGCGCTGGCGTCCCGAACTGCGTGGTGGAGAGGGCGAACGCCACCACGGCATCGGCCAGCGGGCCTTGCGGGCCGGTGAGTGTCGCGGTCAGCTCGACCGCACCCCCTCCCTCGACGCTCCTGAGGGTGATCGTGGGTTCGCTCGCGGCCGGCGCGGCGCTTGCGGGATCGGCGCCGCCTACGCCGAACAGGCCCAGCAGAGCCATGAGGAGCAGGACGCCGGTTGCGCCGGCTACCCCGTGGGACGTATCTGACGCACCGACCAGGTGCTGGTGGCTGCGAGCCTCACGGGGCGCCGAGAGTGGCTGTGTTGTCACGGCTTTCTCCCGCTCGTCGATCTCCTCGATCTCGTCGATGGAAAGCAGTGGTACGACACGGAAGAGCAGCATGAGCAGTAGGGGGATGGCAGCCGTCGCTGCGAGGGTGACGGAGATCGATACCCAAGTGAAGTGGTAGCTGCCGAACGCGCTGCTGACGGTGTCGTACGAAGCGGGTGCGACGACCATGAGCATCCTCTTGAGCCACATCATGGGGACGACAAGGGCTGCGGCGACGACCATGCCCCATACGTTCCTGGTCCATGGCAGCGCCACGAGCAGCAGCGGCAGCAGACCGCCGACGACGGCGAACAACCAGAACCAGGGCGCCAGGTGACCGACCAGCAGCTCGGTGAACACCGCGGCGGTCCCACGGTCGGCGACATAGGCGCCAGGTAGGAGGTCGGCGAACGTCAGGTAGAGATAAGCGGCGGAGAAGGTGGCCAGGACGAGCCCGAGGCGGACGAAGTGCCGCTCCGTGATCAGTCCCTCCAGGTGGTAGCCGCGGCGGAAACCAGCCACGACCAGAATGACCAGGGCCACGCCGGAGTAGAGCGCTGCGACGACGAACTGCGGCGCCCAGATGCTCTCGTGCCACCACGGCCGGCTGGTGAGGGCGAGGGCCCACGCCAGGACCGAGTGCACGGACACGGCCAGGGGGATGATCATGATGGACACCAGGCCCAGGGCCCCGGCCAGGACGCGCCGCTGGCGCGGTGCCCCAACCCAGCCGCGGGAGACCACGGCGTACAGGCGCCTCCGGCCGCGACCCAGTCGCGACGAGTGTGCCTCGCTGCCAAGGATGGCCATGTCCGGAACGAGCGGGAAGGTGAAGAACACGATGGACGCGAACGTGTAGGTCGCGACTGCGACGAAGTCCCAGAACACCGGTGCCGACAGGTTGGGCCGGGTCACCAGCTCCCAGATCATGATCGGGTTACCGAGGTGCGGGATGATCAGCGCGGATCCGATGAGCACGGTGACCACGGCTGTGCCTTCGGCCAGGCGGGTCAGCGGTGCCCGCCAGGTCGCGCCGGTCAGCCGAAGCATCGCCGAGACCACCGCCCCGCCATAGCTGACTCCGATGAAGCTGACGATGTTGGCGATGTCGATGGCCCAGAATGCCTGGTCGCTGAAGCCGGCCTCTCCCAACCCGCCCCGCAGCTGGACGACCCAGGCGGCGATACCAGTCAGCACCACCGCGCTCAGGGCGACGATGGTCAGCCACCACAGGCGGCTGGGCCTGCCGAAGGGACGCAGCGACGCCTCGCGTGCGACGCTGTTCATTCCCCGCCGCCAAGGTCCTGGCCGTGGCCCGCTATGTAGTAGACGCGCGGGTTGGTCCCGAGCTCCTCCTTGAACCGCACCGCGTCGTTCGCGCGCAGGAACTCCGAGAGCACGACACTTGCGCCCAGCCCGTTGACGGCGACGTCCGTGACCAGGTCACCGATGTACAGCGCGCCCATCGCGCAGCCGGAGACGCACGCGGGCAGCTCGCCGCTTGGCAGCCGGTCGGCGCAGAACACGCACTTGCCGACGGTGCCCTTCTTCGGCACCGGCATCTGCGGTGTCCCGGCCATCGGCAGGCGCTTCTGGGGGAGTGGGTCCTTCCAGTCGAAGTAGCGTGCCTCGTACGGGCAGGCCGCCAAGCAGGCACGGGACCCGATACAGGCCTCCGTGTCGACCAGGACGAGGCCCTCGTCGGTCTTGATGTTCGCGCCGACCGGGCACACGTACATGCACGGAGGGTCCTCACACATCATGCAGGGTCGCGGCATGGGGAACGTCCCGCCGGAGCTGTCCACCATGTCGTAGACCTTGATCCACGCCTGCTCCTCCCGCAGCTGGTGGCGTTGCTGGCAGGCAATCGTGCACAGCTTGCACCCGTCACAGAGACGCAGGTCGATGACCATGCACCAGGCATGCTCGGAGGCCTTGGGCCCCTTCGGCCCGGTCGCCGACTGGGCGTCCTCCTGGTACCTGACCAGACCCAGGGCACCTCCCGCCGCTGCGACACCCAGCGTGGCCAGGAGGTTGCGCCGGGTGAGAACCTGGTTCTTCTGCTGGACGGGTCCTGGGGGAGAACCTGCCGGCCCCTGGGGGTGGGTCGTGACGTTCTGCATGGGGTTCTCCTTGTTGGTCGTTCCCGGTCCACGCCCTGCGGCCTCACCGCCCGCGGCCGGACGATCCGTTCTGCCGCGGGCGGTGGCCCAATCACTACTTGGTGACGGTGATGGTCCCTTCCATCCCGGCCTCGCGGTGCCCCTTGATCTCACAGAGGATCTCGAAGGTCCCGGCCTTCGTCGGGATCAGGTACAGATCCAGCTGCTTGCCGGCAAGGACCTCCGCCTCCTTCAGGAGAAGTCCCTTGTACTCGCCCTCCGCGTCCTCCACCTTGCGGAAGGCAACGGTGGGGAAGAACTCGGCAGCGGTGTACTCGTGCTTGAGCTTCCCGACGTTCACGAGCTCGATCACGTACGGCGTGCCAACCTTCAGAGCGAGGTTCTTGGGCTCGAAGAACATCTTGGCGCCGTTCTCACCGGCTTCGATCCGCACGGTCTGTGCCTTGTCCTTCCAGGTCTCGGACGCAGCCTCCACGAGGTCTGTGCCGTTCTGGAGCCACTTACCGTCGGTCACGCTCGCGTAGACCGGCGCTGGTACCGCTGGAGCATCGCCGGTGACCGTGATGGTCCCTTCCATCCCGGCCTCGCGGTGGCCCTTGATCTCACAGAGCATCTCGAAGGAGCCCGGCATGACCGGGATCACGAAGAGCTCTACGGTCTTGCCCGACTTGACCTCGATCTCGGTGAAGAACGGGACCTTCACCTCGGAGCTGGCGGACTGCGCCTTGCGCGTGGCGGCCGCCCGGAAGAACTTGGCAGCAGTGAACTCGTGCTTGACCTTCCCGGTATTGACCAGCTCCAGCACGTAGGGCTTGCCGGCAGCGAGCGAGAGGTTCTTCGGGGTGAAGAACATCTCCCCGAGCTCGACCCGGATCTTTGTTGCGGCATCCCAGTCGGCGGCCTCGACGAAGTCCGCTGCGTTCTCCAGATACTGGCCATCCGGGAGAGCGGCGGGGATGACCTTGGCCGTGGCCCCCTGCGAGGTCGCTCCGGCGGCTGCCGGCTCCCCTGCCTGGGTGCTTCCGCATGCCGCGGTGACCAGGACGGCGAGGGTTGCACCTACTACGGAAAGCCGTCGGAGCCCCCCCGCCATCCTGCCGGCCCGTTGGTCTGCAGTCCTCGATCTCATGGCGCTCTCCCTTGCATCATTCGTGGTCCACCGCGTCGGCCGACCGTCACGTCTACCTTTTCGGGGTCGCCGGGCTCACGGCACCGCAATTTCGCCCAGCGCCCGGGGGCGTTCCACGGATCAGGAATGGGTGGTTTTCGCCACCATTGCGCCGAAGACGGCGCGTAGCCTTCTGACTATGGAGTCCGAGGTGATCCGCGTCGTTGTCGTCGATGACCACGCGCTGCACCGTGATGGCACCCGGCAGATCCTGCAGGCGCACCCAGACCTGCTCGTGGTTGGTGAGGCCGACTCAGGTGAGGTCGCTCTTGCCCTGGTCAACCAGCTTCGCCCCGATGTCGTCCTGCTCGATATCCGGCTACCCGGGATGAACGGCATCGAGGTCGCTCGCCAGCTCACGCGGGACCACCCGAAGGTGAGGGTGCTGATGGTGAGTGCGTATGACGACGACGAGTATGTCCGCGGCGCCCTGGAGGCGGGGGCAGCGGGGTACCTGCGCAAGACGGCTCCCGGCAAAGAGCTGGTCGATGCGGTGCGGGCCGTGGCTGGTGGTGCCACCGTGCTCCAGTCCGGCCTGGCCTCTCGACTGCTGATCTCTTCGCGCCCACCCGAGCGGGGCCCGGTCGCCCTGACCGAGCGCGAGCTGGCGGTCCTGCGGCTGCTTGCGGCGGGCCTGCACAACCGTGAGCTTGCGGCGCGGCTGGGCATCAGTCCGCGGACCGTCGACCGGCACTGCGACCACATCTACGCCAAGCTGGGGGTGGGTTCGCGCACCGAGGCGGTCGTGCACGCCATCTTGACCAAGGTGTTGACCGTGGGCGATGACGAGCGCTGAGATCTCGCGTTCGCGCTCGCTCCAGGCTGTCGCGAGCCAGGTCGCGGACGCCGCCCGCCGGGTATGCCCGCCGGTGAGCTCGGGGCGGTTCTGGCTCGTCCAGGCTGGTGTCATGTTCGTGGTGGTCCTGGACGAGGTTGTGCTGGACCTCATGGGATACCAGCTGCCGTATGGGATCCCGAGCGCAAAGATCACCGCGTTGCTGCTCATCCCGGTCATCTACGCGGCGATGAACTTCGGTTTTCGAGGCGCCGTGGGGACGTCGCTCTGGGCGACCGCCCTCATGTTCCCCGACCTGCTCTTCATCGCCAGACAGTCAACCGCCAACACCTGGGTCGAGATCGGGAACCTGGGCATCATCAACGCGGTCGCGGTCATCGTTGGCCAGCGGGTTGACAGTGAGGGGAAGGCACTGACCCGGGCGGAGGAGGCTCTGCAAGCCAGTGAGGGCGCCGAGGCGCGGTACCGCGCCCTGTTTGACGAGCAGCACGCACCGGTGCTCGTCACCGATGCCGCGCAGGTGGTCATCGAAGCCAACTCCGCTGCCATCAGGCTGCTCGGGGCCAACGTGCGCGGACGATTCCTCTCGGATCTGGTCCACACCAGTGTGCCGGCGATCCTGGTCGGTGAGGTTCCGCGCCTGCCGGTGGGAGATCGGGTGTTCGTGCCCACCGCTCGCACCCTCGAGTTCGGTTCGGGCGAACGCCTCGTACAGATCGTGCTCGTCGACGTGACCGAGGAGGAGCACCGCGGACGCGAGCAGCGGGCCTACGCGGCGAACCTGGTCATCGTCCAGGAGGACGAGCGGCGTCGGCTGGCCCAAGACCTCCATGACGACCCGCTGCAGACGCTCACCTACCTCGTCCGGATGCTCGAACACCTCACGGACGACTCACGTCTGCCGCCGGATCTGGCCGCGCTGGTTCGTCGGGACGGCGAGCTGGCCACAGAGGTGGTCGCTACCCTGCGGACGGTGATCCACGGTCTGCGACCACCGGTGCTTGATGACTTCGGTGCGGTCGCCGCGCTGCGGCAGCTGGTCGAAGAGGTCCGCGCCCGGCACGGGATCTCGATCCGGATGCGGGTGAGGGGGGACCAGGTGAGGTTGTCCTCCGAGTGTGAGCTCGCCATCTACCGGGTGGCCCAGGAGGCGCTCAGCAACGTCGTACGCCACGCCCAGGCCACGAACACCCGTGTCGACCTGAGCTTCGGTAAGCAGGTGGTGCTCAGCGTTACCGACGACGGGCGCGGCTTGCCGGCGTCCCACAACACCACGGCGAGCTCCGGCCGCCGGCTGGGGCTCATCGGGATGCGCGAGCGGGTCAGCCTGCTGGGAGGCAGTCTCGAGGTCAAGGGACGAAAGCCCCACGGCACGGTGGTGCGCGCCACGATCCGCGACGCGCGGCCCATCCCCGCAGCCTCCGTGGGCCCTAGAAACCGGGAAGGGTCCGGGAGCTCCCGCTAGAGATACTGTCCCGTCGGTCCGCCGTCAGGGGGGATGGGGCTGCCCGGCATACCGGGGACCTGGCC
>JANOHS010000013.1:0-1551 GCA_031406655.1 Micrococcales bacterium | reverse complement strand
AGCTGGGAGATGGTCCCGGTGAAGTAGGAGTCGACCAGCTCCTGGGAGAGCCCGATCGCCTCGAAGACCTGTGCCCCGCGATAGGACGCCACGGTGGAGATGCCCATCTTGGACATGACCTTGAGCACGCCTTTGCCGAGCGCCTTGATGAGATTCCTGACCGCCTGGTCCGCACTGACTCCGGCCAGGGCACCCGAACGAACCAGATCCTCGACCGACTCCATTGCCAGATAGGGGTTTACGGCGGCGGCGCCGTATCCGATGAGGAGTGCCACGTGGTGGACCTCCCGGACGTCGCCCGCCTCGACGAGCAGCCCGACCTGGGTCCGGGTCCTCTCGCGGATCAGGTGGTGGTGCACCGCGGAGGTGAGCAGCAGCGTCGGGATCGGGGCCAGCTCGCGGCTGGAGTCAAGGTCGGAGAGCACGACGAAACGCACTCCCTCGGTGATGGCTACGGACACCTCCCGGAAGATCTCCTCAAGGCGTGACCTCATCGCGGCGGACCCACCTGAGACGTCGTACAGACCCTTGACCACCAGGGTCGCGTAGCCCGGCAGGTCGCCGTCAGCATTGATGTGGACGATCTTGGCCAGCTCGTCGTTGTCCAGCACAGGGAACGGCAGGACGACCTGTCGGGCGCTGGCCGGCCCGGCGGACAGGGCGTTGCCCTCAGGACCGATCACGGTGCCCATCGAGGTGACCAGCTCTTCCCGAATGGCGTCCAGGGGCGGGTTCGTCACCTGCGCAAAGAGCTGGGTGAAGTAGTCGAAGATGAGGCGGGGACGCTCGGAGAGCACTGCGATCGGGCTGTCGGTACCCATCGAGCCCAACGCCTCTCCCCCGGTCCTCGCCATGGGAGTCACCAGGATCCGCAGCTCTTCCTGGGTGTAGCCAAAGGTCTGCTGTCGACGAGCGACCGACGCCGCGGTGTGCACGACATGCTCCCGCCCCGGCAGGTCCTCCAGCCTCATCAGTCCAGCGTGCAGCCAGTCCGCGTAGGGGTTCTCAGCCGCCAGCGAGGACTTGACCTCGTCGTCGCTGACGATGCGGCCGTGCTCTGTGTCGACCAGGAACATGCGACCCGGCTGCAACCGGCCCTTGCGGACCACGCGTCCGGGCTTGAGGTCGAGGACCCCGGTCTCGGAGGCAAGGACCACCAGGCCGTCATCGGTGACCCAGTAACGCCCCGGGCGCAGGCCGTTGCGGTCCAGGACCGCGCCGATGATGGTGCCGTCGGTGAACGTGATGCAGGCCGGCCCGTCCCAGGGCTCCATGAAGGAGGCGTGGAACTCGTAGAACGCCTTGCGCGCCGGATCCATCTCCTCGTGGTTCTCCCAGGCCTCCGGAATCATCATCAGAACCGAGTGGGGCAACGACCGTCCGCCGAGGTGCAGCAGCTCCAGGACCTCATCAAAGGACGCCGAGTCCGAACCCCCGGTGGTGCAGATCGGGAAGAGGCGTTGGAGGTCTCCGGGAATCACACCGCTCGCGAGCTGGCTCTCGCGAGCCTGCATCCAGTTGCGGTTGCCCTTGACCGTGTTGATCTCGCCG
>JANOHS010000008.1:0-5409 GCA_031406655.1 Micrococcales bacterium | reverse complement strand
CTTTCTGTCCGGCGTATTGCCCAAGCCGCCATTGTCGTGTCCCTGGTTGCCGGTGCCACCGGCTTCGCCTACTTCGACAAGTCGGTGACCCTTTCCGTTGACGGCAAGCCTTCTGCAGTTCATCTGTTCGGCAGCACCGTCGGTGACGTGCTGACCGATCAGGGCATCAAGCTCAGTAGCCATGACCTCGTAGCACCGGCTGTGTCAACGCCGCTCGAGGACAACCAGAAGGTCGTCGTTCGCTATGGCCGTCTGCTGACCGTCACTGTCGACGGACAGACCAAGGAGTACTGGACGACGTCCACCACCGTCGCCGGCGCCCTGTCCGAGCTCGGCATCCGAGCCGACTCCGCCAAGCTGTCGGTCTCACGCTCGCAGCCGCTGGGCCGCACGGGCCTGGTCATGTCGGTCACGACCCCCAAGGACGTCACCGTCGCGGTTGATGGAAAGACACTGAGGGCGAAGACCACCGGCGCCCGCGTCTCCGACGTGCTCTCCGAGCTCCACGTGACCCTGGGGGCCAAGGACCGTGTCACCCCGGCCCTCACGACCCCGGTCACCGCGAGCGGCCTGGCTGTGGCCGTCGCCCGCGTGACCCAGAAGAACGTCGTGGCCAGCCTGAGTATCGGCTTCAGCACGACCCGCAAGGACGATGCCACGATGCCCGTCGGCACGTCCAAGACGCTGACGGCGGGCAAGCTTGGCGCCAAGGTTGTCACCTACTCCGAGACGTGGGTCAACGGCATACGTGAGAGTCGCAAGGTCGTGAGCTCGCGGATCACCACCGAACCCGTCAGTCGCGTCCTCGCCGTGGGCACCAAGGCTGCGCCGGCCACCGCCGGTGGCGGATCCACGGTCAACGCGGCGATGTGGGACCGGATCGCCGCCTGCGAGTCCGGCGGCAACTGGTCGATCAACACGGGCAACGGCTACTACGGCGGCCTGCAGTTCGACAGCGGCACCTGGTTGTCCAACGGCGGCGGGCAGTATGCCGCGCGGGCCGACCTGGCCACCCGTGAGCAGCAGATCGCCGTCGCCAACGTGGTCTACGCCTCACGTGGCCTGCAGCCGTGGGGATGCGCCTCAGCCGCCTGACCCACGACCCCACCCCACGCCCTACCCCACCCCCGGCTCGACCGAACACCGCAGATCGCGCGTTCCTAGCCCTTATCGGGCCCGGAACGCGCGATCTGCGGTGTTCGGATGGGGTGACGAGCCAGCGCTCAGGGTGCCACCGTGATCGTGAACGTGCCGGTGGCAGAGCTTCCGGCGCTGTCGTTGAGCTGCACCGTGAACGTGAAGGTCCCCGCCGTCGTGGGTGTGCCCTTGACGCGACCAGGGGACGCCTGCACGAAGAGCCCCGGCGGCAGCGTGCCAGTCGCGTACGACCAGACGTAGGGCGGTACGCCTCCGCCCGGGAACAGACCGGCCTCGTAGGGGACTCCCACACTCCCGTTGGCAAGCTGGTCGCTCAGGTTGGTGATCACGAGCGGACTGGCCGGGTCCACCGTCAGGCTGAACGTCTTGGTGGCCGTGTTTCCGGACCCGTCCTTGGCCTGCACTGCGAACGTTGTCGTCTGACTGCGCGTCGCCACACCGGTCACACCGGTGGTAAGTGTCAGCTTGAGGGCGTTGCCGGCGAACTTCAGGCCGTCCGGCACGGTGCCGCTGACCAGCGACCACGTGTACGGGGTGCCTTGCCCGCAGCACGCCTCGATGAACCCTGCGTAGCTCTCCCCCACCCTCGCGTTCGGCAGTGGGGACGCCGTGATGATCCGGAACAGGGACTTGGTCGACACGGTGAGCAGGGCGGACCGCGTCACCCCGCCGTAGGTCGCGGTGATGGTGACTGATCCGGAGGCGGAGGGGCTGATGGTCACGTCGAACGCACCTGTCGAGCTGTTCGGAGGAACGGTGACCGAGGGCGGAACGGTCGCAATGGAGGGGTTGCTGCTCGACAGCCTGACGTCGGCTCCCCCTGACGGCGCCAGCGCGCTGAAGTACAACGCGGCAGAGGTTCGGGTCGTACCCATCTGCACGGTCGATGGATCGAGGAAGATCAGGTCGAGGCCGGGTGTGGGCTGGGGCGAAGGCGGTGTCGCCGTCATCGTCGCTGTGACCGTCACCCCGTTGTATGTCGCCGCGATGACGGCTGTCGTGGTGGTGGTCACGGCGCTGGTGGAGACGAAGGCCACATGGCTGTTCACCCCGGCCGGAACAGTCACCGTCGCCGGGACGGTCACGACAGCCGGATTGCTGCTCGACAACGCCACCACGGCTCCGCCGGCTGGAGCCGGAGCGGTCAGCGTCACGGTTCCTGCGACCGTTCCAGCGCCCTGGAGGCTCGCCGGGTTGAGGGTTACCGACGTCAGGACAGCGACTGCTGTCGGAGCTGCGGTCGACGTTGGCGTTGGAGTGGTGGTGGGAGCTGAGGTGGGGGTCGGCGTCGGTGTCGGGGTCGGCGTGGGGGTCGGGGTCGGCGTGGGGGTCGGCGTGGGCACCGTGCAGCCGGTCAGCCGCACGTTGAGCGGGGTCACCGACCCGTCGTTGACGTCCACGGTGCAGTCGGCCGGCCGGGTGTACCCCGATCGGTCCACCCGGAAGCTGCCCGAGCCGCTGCTCGTCGCCATCTTCACGCCGTCGACGGTGATGGCGCGGCTGGCCAGCGCCCGGCCATCGATCCTCAGACTGGACCCGCTGACCGCGGCGCGGGACACGCTGACCGACGCCTGCGCCGGCGCCGCGAGACTCACGAGAAGGACCGCAATCGCCGCGAGGGCCAGGGACACTCCGCTCCTACGACGTGTCACTACCGCCTCCTGGACGCCGCACACTGGCTTGTTGCCACCACAGGGAGAGCTCGGCGAGAGCCAGCGCCGGCGGTTCGTCGGGGAAATGAGACCCAAGAATACCCCGAGACGCCCTCGGACGGCCACGGCGAGCGCCGGATTCTGGCGGAACCGGAGCCTCCCACTAGGCTGCATCGCATGAGTGAGGACGCCCCGGCAGGGCTGCTCGGGGCCGGTCAGATCCGTGAGATGGCAGGTCGACTGGGAGTCCGTCCGACCAAGCACTGGGGCCAGAACTTCGTCATCGACGCCAACACCGTCCGCCGGATCGTGCGCCTGGCCGACGTGGGTCCGAACGACGTCGTGGTCGAGATCGGACCGGGTCTGGGTTCGCTCACCCTCGCCCTTCTTCGACAGGTTGACCGGGTTGTGGCGGTTGAGATCGATCCCAACCTCGCGGCAGCGCTGCCGGCCACCGTGGCCGCGCTCGCGCCTGAGTGCAGCGAGCGCCTCGACGTGGTCCTGGCGGACGCGCTGACCGTGCGCAACTTGCCCGACCCCCAGCCGACCGCGCTGATCGCGAACCTGCCCTACAACATCTCGGTGCCCGTGGTGTTGAGCTTTCTGGAGGCCTTCCCCACGCTGCGTCGGGTCCTGGTCATGGTGCAGCTCGAGGTCGCCCAGCGGCTCGCAGCGCCGCCGGGCAGCAAGACCTACGGGATCCCCAGTCTCAAGGCTGCCTGGTATGCCGAGGTCAGGCTGGCCGGGACGGTGAGCCGCACCGTGTTCTGGCCCGCCCCGAACGTGGACTCAGGGCTCGTGGCACTCAACCGGCGCGAGCCACCGCGGACACCGGCGCCCCGGAAAGAGGTGTTCGCGTGCATCGACGCCGCATTCGCCCAGCGGCGCAAGACCTTGCGCGCCGCTCTGGCCGGATGGGCAGGCTCGGCGGCCAACGCCGAAGTCGCCCTGCGTGCCGCGGGCGTTGACCCGCAGACCCGCGGCGAACAGCTCGACATCTTCGCGTTCGCGGCAATCGCCGCTGCCCGGCCTGCCCTGGTGCACCCGTGAGCTCCGCGGCCTCGTCGGGGCCCCGCATCACCGCCCGGGTCCCGGCCAAGGTCAACCTCGAGCTGATCGTGGGGCCGCGGCGGGCGGATGGGTTCCATCAGGTGGCGACGGTGTACCAGGCGGTTGGCCTCCATGACGACATCAGCGTCGAGCCGGCGCAGCAGTGGGGCATCACCATCAATGGCCCGTATGCCGAGCTGGTTCCGGCCGACGACACCAACCTCGCCATACGGGCCGCCCGTCTGCTGGCCCGCCAGGCGGGTGTCGACGCACCAGTCCACATCACCATCGACAAGGACATCCCCGTCGCCGGCGGCATGGCTGGGGGGTCGGCCGATGCAGCAGGTGCGCTGGTGGCCTGCGACGCGCTCTGGGGCCTCGGATCCTCCCGGGCTGCGTTGGAGGCTCTGGCCGCTGAGCTGGGCAGTGATGTCCCGTTCGCGCTCAGCGGCGGCACCGCCATCGGGTCGGGCCGTGGAGACCACCTCGCTCCGGTCCTCGGGCGAGGCCGCTACCACTGGGTGTTCGCCATCAGCGACGTCGGCCTGTCGACCGCCACGGTCTACGCCGAGTGCGACCGCCTGCGGGCCAGGCGGCGGGTTCCCGAACCTGCACCGTCCGCGTCGATGATGACCGCGCTTCGCTCCGGTGACGTCGCCTCGCTGGGCCGGGCCCTGAGCAACGACCTGCAACCGGCCGCCCTTTCCCTGCAACCCCGGCTCGACGAGGTGCTGCACACGGGCATGGAGTTCGGGGCGCTCGGTGGCATCGTCTCGGGATCCGGACCGACGGTCGCCTTCCTGGTCGCCGACACCGAACGCGGCCTCGACCTCGCGGTGGCCCTGACCGCCTCGGGTGCAGCGCCAGCGGTCGCCCGAGCCGTCGGTCCGGTCCATGGCGCCCACGTCATCAACGGACCAGCCGGACCCAGGAGCAGCTGAACCCCCATGGCCAATCTCGTCTCGGTCGAACGCGCCACTTTGGCGCTCGGCACCACCCACATCCTCGATGGCGTGTCCCTCGGCATCAGCAGCGACACCCGCGTGGGCGTCGTGGGACGCAACGGTGGCGGCAAGACCACCTTGTTGCGGGTGCTTGCCGGGTACCAGTCGGTGGATGAGGGGCGCGTCACCATGGTCGGGACGCTGACCATCGGCATGCTCACCCAGGTCGACACCCTTGACCCGGAGGCCACCGTGCGAGCGGCCGTGCTTGGTGACCTGCCGGAGCACGTCTGGGCCGGCGACCCACGCATCCGCGACATCCTGGATGGACTGCTCGGTGGTATCGATGCACCTGATGTGGGCGGCCTCGAGGCAATCGTCGGCCCGCTGTCCGGTGGTGAGCGCCGCCGGCTCGCGCTCGCCGGACTGCTTGCGGCCGACCCCGACCTGCTGCTCCTGGACGAGCCGACCAACCACCTCGATGTCGAAGGTGTGGCGTGGCTGGCCGACCACCTGGTCACCCGGCGTACCCGTCCGGGCACTGCCGTGGTGGCGGTCACCCACGACCGCTGGTTCCTGGACGAGGTGGCCACCACCACCTGGGA
>JANOHS010000597.1:0-3185 GCA_031406655.1 Micrococcales bacterium | reverse complement strand
TGCCGACGAGCCGGTGGCCTCGAGGAGGGGGCCGGTGCTGGTATCGGTCTGACGGGCCAGCGCGAGCAGGATGTGGGCCGGCTCGACATGGGGGTGGCCCGACGCCACGGCATCACGGACTGCTGCCGAGAGTGCCTCTTGGGCCTTGGTGGTCAGGTTCATGTCTTCGATCTTGGCAGGTTGTCCGTCGACGCGAGTACGTTCCTGGGATGGCCGATCACTCAGCTTCCATCGACATCGTCGAGGGCGACATCACCACCGAGCTTGTCGACGCGATCGTCAACGCCGCCAACAGCTCTCTGCTCGGCGGCGGCGGCGTCGACCGGGCCATCCACCGGGCTGCCGGTCCGCGCCTGCTGGGCGAGTGCCGCGAGGTGAGGCGCACGGCATACCCGGGCGGCCTTCCGGTCGGGGAGGCTGTGGCGACCGGCGCCGGGGACCTGCCAGCGCTGTGGGTGATCCACACCGTCGGCCCGAATCGTCATGCGGGACAGACGGATCCGGCCCTGCTTACGTCCTGCTTCCAGACCTCCCTCCGGGAGGCGGTTCGGGTCGGGGCCCGGTCGGTGGCGTTCCCCGCGATCAGCGCAGGGGTCTACGGCTGGGATCCCGCGGACGTTGCCCGTCTCGCGGCCGCGGCCGTGCGCACGTCACCGCACCTGGGCGAGCTGGACCTCGTGCGCTTCGTGCTGTTCAGCCGGGCCACCCATGACGCGTTCATCGCTGCGCTCCGGTGAGGAGTCGGTGCTCCGGGGGTGGCTCAGCCGCGCGGACGCCAGACGACGACTGCCCGGGACGGGTTGATGCTTCGGGTGGGTCGCTGACCTGCGCGGACTGCAACGACCTCGCCCGCCCGGCCGGCCGCGAACACCCTTGAACCGGAACCGAATACCGACTTCAGGGCATCGAGTTCCGCGTGCAGCTCGGTCACGCGGTTCCGAAGCGCCTGCACCTGGTCCTCGAGATCCAGGATGCGCTGGATACCGGCCAGGCTGACGCCCTCGTCCTGGGAGAGGCGCTGCACCTCGCGAAGCAGCGTGACGTCCCGGGCCGAGTAGCGTCGTCCACCGCCGCGGGTTCGCGAAGGGGAGACCAGCCCCAGGCGGTCGTACTGACGCAGCGTCTGGGCGTGCATGCCGGCCAGCTGTGCCGCGACGGAGATGACGAAGACCGGTGTCTCGTCATCGGGGGAGAACCCGCCGGAGCCTCGAAGGACGTTCATGGCTCAGGCCTGCCGTGCGCGGGCGAACACATCCGCACGCGGATCGAAGTCCGCCTGCTCGGCGCGCAGCACCTCGACGGCCTCGCGAGCCTTGTCGGACAACCGCTGCGGTATCGCGACGCTCACCTTGGCCAGCAAGTCACCGGCATGCTCCTTGGTTGCGATCCCCCGACCCTTGACGCGTAGCACCCGACCGTTCGGGGTGCCGGGGGCGATCCTGACTTTGACCGGGTCGCCGGACAGCGTCGGCACGGAAACCGTTGCCCCCAAAGCCGCTTCTGCAAATGTCACCGGCAGGTCGACGGTCAGGTTGTTGCCATCGCGGCCGAAGACGGAGTGGGGCTTGACCTGCACAGTGAGCATGAGGTCACCAGCCGGGGCGCCCTGGTCGCCGAGGCTGCCCTTGCCACGGAGCCGGATCCGCTGGCCATCCTTGACCCCGATCGGGATGCGGGCGGTGATCTTCGAACCTTCGGCAGTGGTCAGGGTCACGGTCGAGCCCTCGACCGCGTCGCGGAACGAGAGCGTCGCGCGAGCGTCGACGTCGGCGCCCCGGCGAGGCCCCGCTGGAGCACCGAAACGCCCGTAGCCCTGCTGGCCCTGCCCCCCCGCATAGCCGCCCTGCTGGCCGAACATCCCTCCAAGCAGATCCTCCATACTGGGCTGGCCGCCGCCACCTCGGCCGGTGTTGAAGCGGACGTTGCCGCCCCCGCCACCACCGAACAGGTTGCTGAAGACGTCCTCGAACCCGGCACCACTGCCCCCGGGGCCACCGGAGGTGAATCGGGCGCCACCACGGCTCATCGAGCGGATCGCGTCGTACTGCTTGCGCTCCTCGGGGTTGGACAGGACGGCATACGCCTCGCCAATCTCCTTGAAACGCTTCTCGGAAGCGTTGGACCCGGCGTTCTGGTCAGGGTGCAGCTTGCGGGCGAGCTTGCGGTAGGCCTTCTTGACGGCGGCCGCGTCGGCGTCCGCGGGGACGCCGAGGATCGCGTAGAAGTCCTTCTCGAACCAGTCCTGGCTAGCCATCGACGTCTCCTTCCTTCATCCAAACCTAGGGATTGTGCTGTCCTGTTAGGCCCAAACCTAGGGATTGTGTTGTCTTGTTAGGCCCAAACCTAGGGACCTTGCCTGGCACGGTCCCTAGGTTTGCGCATGATCTCGTAACACGGTCCCTAGGTTTGGGGGTGATCCTGGGGCACGGTCCCTAGGTTTGGGGGTGATCCCGGGGCACGGTCCCTAGGTTTGCGGGTCGGCGACGGCGACACGGGCGGCGCGGATGATCCGCTCACCCATCCGGTAACCGGGCTGCATCACCTGGACGACCGTCGTTACCTCGGTCCCCTCGGCCAGCTCGGCCTCCATGTGCATCAGCGCCTCGTGGACCGTCGGGTCGAACGGGTCGCCGGGTTGGCCGAACCGCTCCACGCCGAACCTGGTCAAGGTTCCCTCGAGCTTGTCGGCGATGGCGGCGAAGGGCCCAACCTCCAGGTCGCCATGCTGACGCGCCAGGTGGATGTCATCCAGCACCGGCAGCAACGCCTCAATGACGCTGCTGACGGCAATGCGATGGTGCAGCTCGCGGTCGCGGTCGACGCGCTTCTTGTAGTTGACGTACTCGGCCTGCAGCCGCTGAAGGTCGCGGGTCAGGTCAGCCGCCAGTGTCGTGTCCGGATGGACATCGAGGCTGTCCGCGACCTCGCCCTCCAACGCGCTGTCGGAAACCGGGCCGCCGGTAGGGGAGCTGCCAGAACCCGGACCGTCAGCGCTCGCAGGCGCTGTGGCGCGCACGGCGCCCGTCTGTGGGTCGAGGCGCCGCTTGTCCGTGACCTTGGGACCAGTGGGCTCGGACTCCTCCGAGCCCACGTGCCGCGGATCGAGCGGGTTGGCGTGGGTCACTTCTTGGCGCCGGCTTCCGCGGAGTCCTCGTTGTCGTCCACGACCTCGGCGTCGACGACGT
>JANOHS010000595.1:0-3781 GCA_031406655.1 Micrococcales bacterium | reverse complement strand
CCAGCGCCCGGACCGCATACGGGATGGTCACCGAGCCCAGCGCCGAGACGCGTGCGCTCGAGCACGCGACCGGAGACCGGCTGCTCGCCGCCCTGGGCCGGCTCCCCCGGCGACAGCGCGAGGTGCTGACCCTGCGGTACTACCTGGACCTCAGCGAGGCCCAGATCGCCGACGCGCTCGGCATCTCTGCCGGCTCGGTCAAGGCTCATGCCCATCGCGGTCTCAGCGGCCTGCGATCCGATGTGGAGGGAACCTCATGACCGGCAACGACATGTTCGAGAGCGACTTCGAGCGCCAGCTGCGTGAGGGCCTACGCCGGGACGCCGAACGAATCACGCCGAGGGACCGACACGCAGAGATCATGGCCATGATCCACGACGACACCCGTGTCGAGGAGCCCTCGCGACGCTGGTTCGTCCCACTGGCCGCTGCGGCGTCGGTGGCCCTGATCGGCGGCGCCATCGCGTGGGGGGTCTCCGGCAGCGGTGACGGGCTGACGGCCACGCCAGCAGTGACTTCCTCCGCGACGCCGGCGCCCTCATCGAGCGGGCCGGCACCCAGCCCTTCGTCGTCATCGAACGTCCCCACCACCCAGGTGGCGTTGCCGGCATACTTCGTCGGCGCCAGCTCAGGCACAGGCGATCGGTTCGGCCTCTACCGGGAGTTCGTGCGGACCGCCGTTCCGGTCGGCGCCACCCCGGCACAGAGGGCCAAGGCCGCCCTCGAGGTGGCGATGAACGCCCAGCCGTTCAGCAACCTCGAGCCCTACATCCAGCCCTGGTCGGGCGCCTCGGTCCAGGACGTCGCGGTGACGCCGAGCCTGATCACCGTCACCCTCAAGGGCACCGGCGCGAGCGGCTTCGCCGAGGACCAGACCAGGCTCGCGGTGCAAGAGCTCGTGTGGACCGCGCAGGCGGCCATCGGCAAGGGCAGCATCCCCGTGAAGTTCGCGGTCGCCGACGGTTCCACGAGGCTGTTCGACAGCTACCCGACCGCCCGCACCTACAACCGCCCGGCAAAGGAGCTGCAGTACGAGGACCTGGCACCGATCTGGATCAGCACCCCCGTGCGCGCTCAGGTGTTCAAGGCCGGTGAGCCCGTCGTGGCCACTGGCGAGTCCTGCGCCTTCGAGGCGACGACGCAGTGGCAGCTGAGGAAGAATGGGGCTGCCATCAGGTCCGGGACGTCCCTGGCGACCAGCGGGTGCCCCCTGCGCGGCACATGGAACGTGGACCTCGGGGTGCTCGCGGCCGGCGACTACACCTTCCGGATGTACGAGGTCAGCATGCAGGACGGCACGGGCGTCGTTGCCGAGACGTCGAAGCCCTTTACTGTCAGGTAGCTTGCGGGGCCGAGGCTTCGGCAGGCTCAGCGCCAACGACCGGCGGCACTCATCACGGCGAGAGCCGCCGGCCCAGCGCTGGAGGAGCGCAGGATGCCGGGTCCCAGCCGCACCGCCACCGCTCCCGCCTCGACGAACGCGCCCAGCTCGTCCGGACCGATCCCGCCCTCGGGGCCGACGATGAGCAGGACATCCCCGGCCAGGGGCAGCTCGAGGCCGGCCAGCGGCAGCGCCGCCTCCTCGTGCAGGACGAGCGCCAGTGCTGCTCCGTGGATTCGCTGTATGACGGCTGCCTGGTCGGCCGGCGCGCTCACCAGGGGGACGCGGGAACGCCGCGACTGCTTGGTCGCCGCCAGGACCACCGACTCCCACTTGCGAAGAGACCTGGCCGTCCGGTCTCCGCGCCAGATCACGATGCTTCGCTGCGCCTGCCAGGGAACCACCTCATCGACCCCGAGCTCTGTGGCGGCCTCGATGGCCTGCTCGTCGCGATCACCCTTGGCCAGTGCCTGGACCAGCACGAAGCGCGAATCCGGCTGGGGCTCCTGGCTCGTCGACTGCACCCGCAGGTGCAGCTCGCCCACGCCGACGCCCTCCACGACGGCCTCTGCTCGATGGCCCATGCCGTCAGCGAGCAGAACCCTCTCACCGACCCCCATCCGCCTCACCGTTGCGCCGTGACGCCCCTCAGCGCCGTCCAGGACGACCACCGACCCCGGCGCGGCCCCCGCCAGCTGCTCGGCAGCCACGAAGAACAGCGGGGCTGTCACGACGAGGGCCTACTTGCCCAGGAACGCGTCGCGAAGCTTGCCGAACAGGCCGTTCGATGCGGGGGTGAGGCGACCGACAGGGCGCTCCTCACCGCGCAGAACCGCTAGCTGACGCAGGACGTCCTCCTGCTCGGCCGTGAGCTTGGTCGGCGTCTGGATGCTGGCGTGGACCAGGATGTCGCCGCGTCCTGTGCCCCGGAGGTGGGTGACGCCCTTGCCCCTGAGGGTGATGACGTCACCCGGCTGGATGCCCGGCTTGATCTCGAGGTCGGTCTTCCCGTCGAAGGTGTCGAGCTTGATGGTCGTCCCGAGGGCAGCCGCCGTCATGGGGAGCTCGACCGAGCAGTGCAGGTCATCGCCACGGCGCTGGAAGGTCTCGTGCGGGGTGACGCTGATCTCGACATAGAGGTCACCGGCCGGCCCCCCACCGGTCCCGACCTCGCCCTCACCGGCGAGCTGGATCCGGGTGCCGGTGTCGACGCCCGGGGGGACGCGGAGCTTGAGTTTGCGGCGGGTGCGGACCCGGCCCTCACCCGAGCAATCGAAACAGGGGTTGGCGATCACGAGACCGTAGCCCTGGCAGGCGACGCACGGGCGAGAGGTCATGACCTGACCGAGGAAGGACCGCTGGACCTGCTGGATCTCACCCCTGCCGCCACAGACGTCACACGCGCGAGTACCGGTTCCTGGCTGCGCTCCGTCGCCGTGGCAGGTCTCACACACGACTGCCGTGTCCACCGTCAGCTCTCGCTCGGCACCGAAGACGGCCTGCGAGAGGTCGATGTCGAGCCGGATCAGGGCGTCCTGACCCCGGCGCTGGCGCGAGCGTGGCCCACGTCGCGCGCCCCCGGCGCCCTGGCCGAAGAAGGCATCCATGACGTCGTTGAACGAGAAGCCCTGGCCGAAGCCACTGCTCGCGCCGCCATAAGGGTCCGAGCCGGCGTCGTAGGCCCGGCGTTTCCCGGCGTCGGACAGGACGTCATACGCCTGGGAGACCTTCTTGAACTCGTCGTCGGCACCGGGGTCGACGTTGACGTCGGGGTGCAGCTTGCGCGCCAGCCGGCGGTAGGCCCGCTTGATCTCTTCGGCGGTGGCACCATGGCCGACGCCCAGATCCTGGTAGTAGTCGTTCAAGAGTTACCTTCGCAGCGTTGGGTTGTCGAGTAGGCCCGGGGGTGGTGAGGCGGCCCGGGTCATGGGGCCAGAATCTGGGAGACGTAGCGGGCGACAGCGCGGACCGAGGCCATCGTCGTCGGGTAGTCCATGCGGGTCGGGCCCAGCACCCCGAGCCCGGCCACGACGTTCTTCCCGGTGCCGTAGCCGGTGCTGACCACGGAGGTGGCACTCAGCCCCGCGTGCAGGTTCTCGTGGCCGATGCGGACCGCCACCGTGTCACCTTCGTTGCCCATGGTAACCAGGAGCTTGAGCAGCACGACGTGCTCCTCAAGTGCCTCCAGCACCGGCCCGATGGTCAGCGGGAAGTCGGCGCGGAAGCGCATGAGGTTCGACGTTCCGGCCAGAACGACGCGCTCCTCGCTCTCCTCGACCAGGGCGTCGTCCAGCGAGCGAACAACCGCCCGCACCATGTCACGGTCGGCCGGCGCGAAGTTCTCGGGGAGGGTCCGAAGACGCGAGGCGGCCTCGCTGAGCTGATGCCCGATGGTCTCGG
>JANOHS010000592.1:0-9463 GCA_031406655.1 Micrococcales bacterium | reverse complement strand
CCAGGTGGATTCGACGAAGGGTACCGGCGAGCTAACCGGGTCGTAGATGAGGTAACAGCAGCCAGGGGCGAGGTGCTCGTAGATCTCGGCGAACAGACCCCGCTTGCGCTCATCGGGCAAATGGTGGATACACATCGAGGTGACGACTGCGTCCAGGGTGCTCGGAATCTGCGCGGGCCAGCTGCTCGTGGACATGTCGAACTCGACGTACGTGAAGCGCCCGGCGAACGGCGCCAGCTGACGCTCGCCCTCACCGATCATCTGCGGTGAGAAGTCGGCCAGGATGGCTGTGCTGAGCCGATACCGGCCGAGGATCCCGGTCGTCGCCGCCCCGGTCCCAGCCCCCAGATCCAGGAACGTGAAGGCTTCCTGCTCGTCGAAGGGGAGGAGCTCACCCATGATCCGCCGCTCCGCCGCGCGCTTCCGCTCACGCTCGGCGGCGCTCTCGGTCCAGTACTGGATGACCTCCTCGGACTTCCAGATGGCTGCGTTCGTGTCGCTCGTCTGGTCCATGCTCAGAGGCTAGCTGCTGTCATCGCTCCCGCTGCTCACCCACTACGAACCGTCGTATGCCGCACGCAGCCCGGCGATGTCTATCTTTCCCATCCCCAACATCGCCTGCATGACCCGGCTCGACCGGTCGGGGTCAGGGTCCCCGAGCAGCTCGAGAAGGACGGGCGGGACGACCTGCCACGAGAGGCCGTACCTGTCCTTGAGCCAACCGCACTGCCCTTCCTCTCCGCCGTTCGTGAGCTTCTCCCACAGCTCGTCCACCTCATCCTGGGTCTCGGCAGTGACGTAGAGGGAGATCGCCTCGGTGAAGCTGAACGCAGGACCGCCGTTGAGGGCGGTGAGCTCCAGACCATCCAGGACGAAGGACACCGACATGGCGCTGCCGGCCGGGCGTGGCGCCCCTTCGCCGTATCGCGAGACGCTCCGGATCGCGGAGTTCTTGAAGATGGAGACGTAATAACTTGCCGCTTCCTCGGCCTGGTCGTCGAACCAGAGGAATGGGCTGATCTTCTGCATGGCGTTCTCCTTTGTCTGTCCGGTGGACGGCTATCGACAGCACGTACCCCGTTGGGGCGGGTTCAACCACGATCGGTCGGGCCGGTTCTCGCGGTGGGTCAGGCGACGAGCAGCGCCGTGAGGGAGAGTGCCCCGGCTCCGGCGAGCAGGACGACGTCGGGCACCCGCCAGTGGTGGTGGAGCAGCCAGACCGTGGCGGTCAGGGCAAGGGACGCGATGATGACCGCTGCTGCGGGCAGCCCTGCCGCCATACCGATCTCGGCGTTGGAGATCAGCATCGAGACGGAGGTCGACATCAGGAGGCCACAGATCACGGGCAGTATGTAGTGCCCTATGTTCTGGATGAACACCGAGTGGCTGGCTCGCTCGTATCCGGCCAGGATGCCCAGCGCTACCGCCGCGCTGGCACCGATCGTGATCAGGAATGCCGCGCTCGCCTGGGCGATGCCCAGCCAGGTACCACCGAGAGCCGCCCCGTGCGAGTAGCCGATGCCGGCGGCGATCTTGACCAGGATGGGACCAGGCAGCGCGTTGGCGACCGGGACGATCTGTCCGTAGAACGCGTCGCTGGTGACGAACCCGGAGGTGACGAAGAACCCGTCCGCCACGCCGACATAGGCTTCCCCGCCGCCGAAGGAGGAGAGGGTCGAGGTGGCAACCAGCGCCATGAGCTCGCCGGTGCGGTCGCCCTGGTCGTACAGCCATACGGCCAGTGCCACCACGACGGCAGTGACCAGCGGCAGCAGGATCGCGGTTCCGACGCCACGCGGCGCCCGCGAGCGCCGCCGTGGGGGATGAGTGGTCGATGCCGTGCGGAGCTGGACCAGCGAGAGGACTGCGATGGCGAGAAGGGCCACGACGATCAGCCCCAGAGCCGAGATCTGGGGGAGCTGGGGCACCGAGTCCAGGCTGACCCCCATGCCGATGAGGTTGCGCGTCCGGTCAGCACCGGTCAGGGCGAAGGAGACCAGGGCTATGGCGACGTACTGCCGACGGCGACCTGCGCCGTTCACCAGGACCTTCATGATGTAGGCGCCGAGCAGGAAGACGATGAACGCGGCGATGCCCAGGGACGCGTACTCGATGACACGCACAGCGCCCTCGCCGAGGAAGGCAAAGAAAGCCAGTATGGCGACAGCGGCCGCCGCACCCGGGAATGCCACGGCCAGCGCTGAGCCGAACGCCAGCCAGGGGCCGCCCAGCTGAAGCCCGGACAGTGCGCCTATCTTGACCGGCAACGCCCCGGGGCTGATATTGGCGATCACCGTGTCCTGGACGAATACCGGCTCGATCAACGCCTTACGGCCGACGAGCTCCTTTTCCAGGACGGGGATCAGCGCGCTTCCGCCGCCGAAGCCGATCATTCCGACTTTGAGCATCGAGCGTATTTGGAGCCAGGCCCCAGATGCTGGGAATTTCGCCATCTCGGGCGTTTCCGGGTTTCCCTCCACGCCGTTAGTTTAGGGGCTCATTGTCGTGGAACAGGTGCTGAATGGGCGTATTCGGGTCATTGTCAGACGGGCTGTGCCAGCAGTGCGCGGGAGACGATCTCGGCAGACGCGTCGAGGTCTGGCACGGGACCGTCGAACCGGTGGAAGTTAGCATCGTGCAGGAGGACGGCCACGAAGGTGCCCGCCGCCGCGTTGCGTCGGCCCTTGTCCAGCTTTGTCGGGCTGGCAGCATCCAGCACCGACTCGGTGAGGTCCATCAGCGCCACGTGCAGCGCACGAAGGTGGTCGCGAACATCGGGGTGGGTGCTGGCCTCCCGGAACAGGATCGCGCTCAGCACCTGGGAGTGGTGCCGGGTGAGGCCGATCCGGTCGGCCAGGCGCACCAGCGAGCCGGCCACGTCCCCCGGGACGGCGATCCCGACGACACTGGACAGGGGCTGCGCGGGCAGTCGCTCGGCAAACAGCGTGCGCAACAGGTCCATCTTGCGCGGGAAGTAGTAGAAGAGCAGGCCCTTGGCCACAGCGGCCCGGCCGGCGATACGGGCGGTGGGCGTCGCGTCGAAACCGTCCGCGGCGAAGAGGTCCTCGGCCGCGTCAAGAATGCGTTCACGGGCCTCGCCGCTGCCGGTCACCTCACCGCTTGAGGCCTCGTCGGGAAGTTGGGTGCGGGTCCGCCCGAGACCTGCCACGCGAACCCGCACCATCGACGTGCCTCCCTCTTGGCGGTTGGACGCGATCTCGCCCTACTGGTTTGTCACCATGCCACGGTGCTCCGAGCGGTCCAGCTGGAACTCCCCTGCGCCTGCCACCAGCGACACGGCGCCCACGATCCACGCGGTCCACGCCAACGCGGTGAATCCGGTGTTGAAGTCCATGACCCAGGGCGAAACCAGGAACAGCACGCCCATCAACGCGATGAGTGAGTCGATCGCAACAACGCCTGGCCGGTACAGCGAGAAAGCAGCCAGAGCCGCCGTGATGACACCAAGAGTGACCATTGTGACCATGGCGTTGTTGTCGGCCGGGTCCAGCGTCCAGATCGGGCACAGTGCCGCATAGATGCCCGCGATAAGGGCGGCCAGGCCCAAAAGCCTCTTACCACTCATGCAAACCAACCACCTCTCGTACTGGTGGTCCGTCGCTCCGAATGGACGGACCGAGTACTTCAAGTCTCATCCTGACTGACCGCACGGTCAAGATCTTGCCCAACGATCGCGGTCGCGGCCTTCCTGGTCATTCGGGCTGGTGCGGACGCGCGGTCCGTTCCTGCGCGGGCTGGGCGATCAGAGCCTGTACCTCGTTGAACTCCCACGCCTTTCCTTCGGCTATGAGGTCCTCCAGACAGTCGAGGTAAAGGGGGCACGCCAAGCACGCCCTCGCCATTCGCTCCCGTTCCGCTTTGGTCGCCTGCTCGTCGCCGACGAGCACCTCCGTGTAGCGGTTGTCGTCCGTGCACTCAGGAAGGGGGTGGTTCCACCGGTGGTTCGCAGTCATGGAGCGGCACCGCATTTTCTGTGGTTGGACGAGTCGGATAGGGCTCCATCCAAATCTACCGGGGGAAAGCGAACGTCGAAGGGCTTTTGAGCGGCCGATCAGTGGCCCCCCTGGTGCTCGCCACCCGCGGCCGTCACCGCTGCTCGCGCATCCCCTGAGGCCCCCTGGTGCAGCGGTAGGCCCATCGTGTCGAGCATCCGCACCATGCCGTCGCCCATGTGGTTGACCACCACAGCCTCGACCTGCTGGTCGCGCAGGAACGAGACGATCCGGGCATGGTGCGAGCCGGGTGTGCCCTCGTCGTGCAGGCGGCTCCAGGAGACCTCGACCTCGCGCCAGCTGACGATCTCGCCGTGGACAACGTCGGCGACGGCGACCCAGTCGGCCCGACCCCAGCCAGGGGCAATCATGCCTTCGGTTGTCACAGGCGCGCAGATGATCATGTCGGCAGGATACCTTTCCTCAGGTGAGCACCGACGTCTTCCTGGTCCCGCACACCCACTGGGATCGCGAGTGGTACGAACCGTTCCAGCGATTTCGCCTGAGGCTGGTCGACCTGATGGACGATGTGGTCGCCCGGGCACAGCGAGACCCTGACTTCCGCTTCACCCTGGACGGTCAGATGGCCGTCGTCCAGGACTACCTCGAGGTCCGGCCCGATCAGCGGGCCGCGATCCGCGAGCTGGTGGGTCGCGGTCAGCTTGCGGTCGGCCCCTGGCGGGTGTTGATGGACGAGTTCCTCTGCTCGGGGGAGAACGTCGTCCGCAACCTGGAGATGGGCCTTTCCGCCTCGTCCGAGTTCGGCACCCCGATGGCCGTGGGATACCTGCCGGACATGTTCGGACACTGCGCGCAGATGCCGCAGATCCTTGTGCTCGGAGGCATTCGGCACGCCTGCGTATGGCGGGGCGTTCCGCACTCGGTCGACCGGCACGCGTTCCTGTGGCGCTCCCCGGACGGCACCGGGCTTCGTACCGAGTACCTCGCCGCCGGATACGGCAGCGCGGCCGATCTGTTCGTCGAGAGCGACCCCTCGGCGGACGCCGCTCTTCGGGCCCGGCTGCTCCAGGATCGTCTGGCCGCGCGGGTGCGCGACTGGGCACCCTGGTTCGGCGCTGACCCGTACCTCGCGATGTATGGCACCGACCATGCCGCGCCGCTGCCGACCTTGATGCAGCAGGTGGCGACCTTGTCCAGCGGAGATGCAACCAACGTTCAGGTGTGCACCCTGGCCGACTACGTCCTGGCCCGGGACCCCGACGAGGGTGACCTGCCGGTGGTGGACGGCGAGCTGCGCAGCCATGCGCGGGCCAACATCCTGCCGGGGGTCATCTCGGTGCGCTGGTACCTCAAGGAGGCGATGGGCCGGGCCGAGCGGATGGTCGAGCGGTATGCCGAACCGTGGGCCGCGCTCTGGTCGGCCCAGTGGCCGCAGGCCTACCTCGACCTCGCGTGGTCGCGGATGGTGGACTCCTCCTGTCACGACTCGGTCACCGGATGCGGGGTGGACGAGACCGCGTTGCAGGTTGCCGCTCGCATTGCCGAGGGTGAGCATGCCGGGCAGGCCGTGCGCGACCGCGCGGTCACTGTGCTGGCCGGCAGCGTGCCCCGTGGGTCGGTTGTGGTGGTGAACCCCACCCCGGCCGCGCGCACCGGGCTCGTCGAGCTCGACGTCCCCGTTCCCGGTCACCCGGTCGACCTCGAATGGGCCGGCATACACCTGCGCCTGCCGGACGGCAGCCTGGTGGCGGCTCAGGAGGTCGGCCGCAACGAGCGGATGCTCTCCGACGAGCAGGTGGACGCCGACTCGGTCGCCGCCATGTTCGGGCGGGTGCACGACCGCGAGCTGTTCGGTCAGCAGATCACGCACATCGACCTCGACCCACCGGCTCGCACGATGACATTCCACGTCGCCTCGGACGCCGGCCCCGCCTCGTTCGACGCGGTGGTCGAGCAGCAGAGTGCCGCCCTTGCCGCGAGCGACAACCCCGGCGTATGGCGGGTGCTCACCCTTGACGAGGATCGGCGCCGCGTCGTCGCGATGGTCCCGGTGCCCGCGCTCGGTTGGACCGCAGCGACCATCGTCACCGAAGCGGCCGCCGTGACCGCTCAGGTTCCCGTGACAGCCGCCCCTTCAGCCGACGCGCCGGTCCCGCGTCCGCACGGTCATGTCGGCGTCACAGATGATCCGATTCCGTTGTTGGACAACGGTTTGCTGCAGATTTCGGTGCGACCGGACGGGGCTCTGCGACTTGAGTCCAGGGATGGCACGGTGCTCGACGGCGTCGGCCGGCTGGTGGACGGCGGCGACTGTGGCGACAGCTACAACTACGGTCCGCCGGCAGGCGACCTGGTGGTGGCTGAACCCGAGGACGTGTCCTGCAGGGTGGTCGAGCGCGGACCGGTGCGGGGCGTGGTCGAGGTCAGCCGTCGCTACGCGTGGCCGGCTCGGCTGGCACCAGATGGGACCCGATCGGCCGAAGTCGAGCCGGTCCTCGTCACCACACGGGTGGAGCTGCACCAGGGCGAGCCCTTTGCCCGACTGCACCTGAGCTGGGAGAACAGGTCCAGCGATCACCGACTCCGCCTGCACGTGCCGCTCGGCCGGCCGAGCGCGACCAGCCACGCCGAGGGTCAGTTCGCGGTGGTCGAGAGGGGTCTGCGTCCGGAGGCGGGCTCGGCGGGGGAGTACCCCATACCCACCTACCCGGCATCGGGATTCGTCGACGCGGGCGGCGCTGCCGTCCTGCTGACCCGCACGGTCGAGTACGAGCTGCTCGGGAACGGCGAGCTGCTCGAGGACGGCGAGCTGGCGATCACGCTGCTCCGGGCGATCGGACTGCTCAGTCGCAACGTGCACCCCTACCGCGACGACCCGGCCGGGCCGCAGCTCGCCACTCCCGCGGCGCAGTGCCTCGGGCCGGCCGAGGTGAGCCTCGCCGTGATGCCGCATGCCGGCTCCTGGCTGGATGCCGATCTGGTCGGTGCGGCAGAGCTCTATCGCCACCCGGTCGTCCACCGTCCCGGCAGTGGTGGTGTCGATGTCCGCCCCCGCAAGGTCGAGGGGTTGTCGGTCCAGGGTCCGGGCGTGGCCATGACGTCTCTGCGGCGCAGAGGGGACTGGCTCGAGCTGCGGCTGGTGGCGGAGACCTCGCAGGACACGACCGCCCTGGTCGGAACGGCCGATGCACCCGTGACGGCCGCGCGGATCTGTGACCTGCTCGGCCATGAAGGGGAGTCGTTGCCTGTTGAGGACGGGGTGCTGCGGCTTGCCTTTCGACCGTGGCAGATCGTCACCGTTCAGCTGCGTACGGCCGCGATGTCCCTCAGCCGCTGATAGTCAGGATGGTGCTCAGCCGCTGATCGCGAGGACGGCGGTCTGGTCGTCCTCCAGCCAGTGCGGGCCGGGCTCCGCGGGGAATGTTGCCCGGTCGCCGTGGACCAGGCGTCGTCGGCTGTCCGGGCCGGTCAGCAGGGCACCGTCGGCATCCAGGGCGACGAGCTCGTCGCCGACCCGAAGCAGCAGCGGACCGTCCCGATCGGCGCTGATCGCCACCCGCGGGGCGCGCAGCCCACCCAGAACGTCGTCCCCCTCGCACGCGACCCACGTCGTCGGCGAACCCGGCCCGGGGCCGGGATCACGGTGCCAGTCGCTTCCGCCGATGGGCACGACGTCCTGGCCCCACGCCGCCCACCAGGCGAGGGGACCACCCCAGCGCCGGTCCAGCCAGGAGGAGTGCCACACCTCGGCCAGGGGGGCTCGCCGGGGCAGGTCGTGGCGCCAGGCGCAGTCCGCGTCGATCGGATGGTTCACCGAGAGCAGGCCTCCGTCGGCCTCGACGGCGTCCAGCCATGAGGTCGCGGGCTGGCGGAAGTCCACCCAGCCGATGTCTCCGAAGGCGTTGGCATGCCCGAAGCCGGTGGTGACCTCCTGGCCCGGGAGAAGCTGGATCCCGGCATGGCGCCCTGCCGCACCCAGCTCGCAGTGGTGGCTGATGGTGTTGTGGTCGGTGACCGCCAGGAAGTCCAGACCGCGCTCGGCGGCCAGGCAGGCGAGCTCGGTCACGGTGAGCGCGCCGTCGGAGTGAACGGTGTGCGAGTGGAAGTCCCCCGCTCGCCATACGAGTCCGTCGACCGAGGGAAGCTCTCGTCGCGGTGGCCGCTGGGGATGCGGCGGACCAGCGCGCTCGGGTTGCGGCCGGAGCGCGGCGGCGGCGCCGGCATACACCTGCGTGACGACCTCGTACTCGAGCCCGCCGGGAGGGATGCGGTGCAGCCCCAGCACGACGTGCCAGGTGCCGGCCTCGAGCTCACCGGCGAGGTACCCGGGAGTGGCGGCGTCGCGGGTGATCACGAGCTCGTCCCGGGCGCCACCGGACCAACCCCGGAAGGCTTGGGGCCCCTCGCAGCCCAGGTCCAGCACTCCGGCTGTGCGGTCGTAGCCCAGCGTCACGTGCAAGCCGTTCGCGTCGGCAGGCACGTCGACCGGGAGATAGCGGTAGAGGCTCTGCGCGCGGTCGTCCGCTGTCCAGGTGCCCCGGTGCTGTGTCCTGGTCATGCCCCGGTCACGCCGTAACCGGCTCTGTTCGCTCGGCGGTGGCGGGCTCCTGCGTGGGGTTGGCGACCAGGATGCCGTCAGCGCGGCGGTACACCAGAGCCCGCGCGTTCTGCGGCGTCAGCCACACCGGCTCGCCGACCCGCGGCTCCTCGCCCTCGGGGACGACAGCCTGCACCATGAGGTCTCCGATCTCGACCGACACCAGGGCGGCTGCGCCGAGGTTCTCCACGACCGCGACCGTGCCGGGCAGACTGTCAGGTCTCTGGTCGACGGAGAGGTCGGTGTACTCCGGGCGGGAGCCGAGCAGAACCTCCTCGTCGTCGTGGAGCAGCCCGGCGGCCATCGCGGGAATCGGCAGCCGAACATCGCCCAGCAGCAGGTGAGTCCCGGCGGTCGTGCTGACCACGCGGGCGGGGAGCAGGTTCATGGGGGTGGAGCCGATGAAGTTTGCCACGAACACGTTGGCGGGGCGGTGGAAGATGTCGGACGGCGTGCCGACCTGTCGGATCCGCCCGGACTCCATGACCGCCATCCGGTCCGCCATCGCCAGTGCCTCCGCCTGGTCGTGGGTCACGAAAACGGTCGTGACCCCGAGCTCGCCCTGCAGCCGCTTGAGGAAGGTGCGGGCCTCCAGCCGAAGCCGGGCGTCCAGGTTGGACAACGGCTCGTCGAACAGGAAGACCTGCGGGCGGTAGGCGATGGCCCGGGCCAGGGCAACCCGTTGCTGCTGGCCACCGGACAGCTGGCCCGGCCGGCGGTCCATGAGCTCAGCCAGACCGAGTCCCTCGGCGGTCTCGTGGGCCTTGCGCCGGCGTTCGTCGAGGGCCACTTTCTGGATCCGCAGCGGATAGGCGATGTTGTCGGTGACGTTCATGTGCGGGAACAGTGCGTAGTCCTGGAAGACCATCGCGACGTCCCGCTTGCCGGGGGC
>JANOHS010000565.1:0-6611 GCA_031406655.1 Micrococcales bacterium | reverse complement strand
GGTGCTGTCCAAGTCCCAGATCCTCGACCACGTATGGGACTACGACTTCCGCGGCCAGTCCGGCATCGTGGAGTCCTACATCTCCTACCTTCGGCGCAAGATCGACGTGGAGGAACCTGCGCTGATCCAGACCAAGCGCGGTGTCGGCTACGTCCTGCGACTGCCGCCAGAGCTCTCGTGAACGGGCCACCATGCCGGACTCCAACATCCCGGACCCCAACGTGAACGCGTCCGACCTGACCGGTTCCACCACCACGCCCCCCCGACGCCGACCATCGCGCGCACGCGTCGGGTCCCGGCTCGAGGCATGGCCCCTGCGGGTGCGGCTGATCGCCCTGCTCGTGCTGCTGCTGCTGGTCGCCCTGACCCTCACCAGCATCGCCACGAGCGCGTTGATGCGCCGGCAGCTGATGGAGAGCACCGACCGCGACCTGAATGCGGCGGCCGTCCCGACCGCCTCTCAGGTCCTGACGCAGCTGCTCAGCCGCCGCATCGGCGGCGTCCTGCCGACCAACTACGCCGTGCGGTTCATGCCGACCGACGGGAGCGCCCCCGTGGAGGTCAATCCCACCGGTGAGCCCCTGCACCCCGACATCCCGAACCTGGCGCTGAACGACCCGCGCGTGGTCCACGGCACCCTGTTCACCGTGCAGTCCACCGACGGCGAGATGCTCTGGCGCGTCGTCCCGGGGCAGCTGCGCGATGGGTCCGCAACCTTTGCGGTGGCAGTCTCGCTGCGCAGGGTCGACAACACGGTCCAGCGGATGTTGAGCTCTACCGCCCTGATCGGCCTGGCGGTCATCGCCAGCTGCGCAATCATGGGCTGGTATGGCGTACGGCGCGCATTCCAGCCGCTCACCCAGATCGAGGACACCGCCGCCGGCATCGCAGCCGGTGACCTGACCCGGCGGATCCCCGAGGGCACGGCCAACGACGAGGTGGCCAGCCTGTCCCGCTCGCTGAACGCGATGCTGGCCCAGATCGAGCACTCGTTCGCCGTTCGCGCTGCCTCCGAGGAACGGATGAGCCAGTTCGTGGCCGATGCGTCGCACGAGCTGCGCACCCCCCTGGCCGCCGTGAGAGGGTACGCCGAGCTGTTCCGCCAGGGGGCGGTCAGCCGGCCCGAGGACGTCGCGGGCGCGATGCGCCGAATCGAGGACGAGTCCATCCGGATGGGTGGTCTGGTCGAGGACCTGCTCCTGCTGACCAGGCTGGACAGGCGGCGCCCGCTCGAGCGTGAGCCCGTCGACCTCACCGTGGTGGCCGCCGACGCAGTGCAGGACGCCCGCGCGCTAGACCCCACGCGGCACGTGCGGCTGCTCGGCCTCTCGGGTGAGCTCGAGCCGACCACGATCGAGGGTGACGAGGCCAAGCTTCGTCAGGTCGTCTCCAATCTCGTTGGAAACGCTGTGAACCACACGC
Organism: Micrococcales bacterium; assembly: GCA_031406655.1. GTDB lineage: Bacteria > Actinomycetota > Actinomycetes > Actinomycetales > Dermatophilaceae > UBA4719. The sequence goes on along the minus strand of JANOHS010000565.1, from coordinate 5,189 downwards.
CTGCGGGCACCGACATCGAGATCGCGGTGGGCACCGTCGCCGGACGAACCAAGCTCGAGGTGCGAGACCACGGTGACGGTGTCGACCCCGTCAAGGCCCGCCGGGTCTTCGAGCGGTTCTACCGTGAGGACCCCTCGCGCGGAAGGGGCAACGGCGGTGGGAACGGCCTGGGCCTGGCCATCGTCGCGGCCATCGTCAGCGCCCATGGCGGCCAGGTCGGTGTGGCCGCCACTCCCGGTGGCGGAGCGACCTTCGTCGTGGACCTGCCCACAGCAAACTCCCAGTCAGCGCCCAGCCTCGTTTGATGCAAGTGGGATTGAGTAAGCATCAACAACCCCAAGGAGATTCCGATGACGCAACAGCCTCCGCCCCAGTCACCTCAGTCCCCCGAGGCTGCGCAGGAACCCACCTCTGCATCGCCTGAGCAGACCACGCCCGAGCAGCCTGCGTTCGAGCAGCCTGCATCGCCTGAGCACCCAGCGCCAGAGCACACAGCACCGATCGGGTATGACCGGACGCAGGCGCAGCCGCTCTGGTACCGCGAGACGCTGGCGCAGCCGCAGTTCCCGCCATACCCTCCTGTGGTCCCACAAGCTCCGGCTGAGCCGCGCCCACTTGCGATGACGCAGGCGGGCCGCGAGCCAGCTCAGCCGGCCAAACCTCGACGGCTGGCCGAGCTCGTCATCGTCGCCGCGCTCGCCGCGGTCCTGGCCAGCTCCGGCACGTTCGCCCTGACTCGAGGTGACAGCGTCGAGGAAGCACCTGCCGCGCAGACCCGTTCCAGCGGAACCACGTCCGCACCGGTGGTGCAGGCCGACCCGTCCGCTCCCAACTGGGCGGTGACCGCCGCCGCCGTGTCACCAAGCGTGGTGGCCATCGCGGTGCAGAGCGGCCAGGGCGGCGGTCAGGGCTCCGGCGTCATCTTCGACACCTCGGGCCACATCCTGACCAACAACCACGTGGTCGCCAGCGGGGGTCAAGGCTCCGCGATCTCGGTGACCCTGAACGACCTACGGACGTATGACGCGACTGTCGTCGGCACCGATCCCTCCACGGACCTGGCCGTGATCAAGCTGACCGACGCGCCGAAGGACCTCAAGGCCATCGCTCTGGGCGACGACGACGCGATCAAGGTTGGCGAGCCCGTCATGGCTGTCGGCAACCCCTTGGGCCTGGCCGGCACCGTGACCACCGGCATCGTCAGCGCCCTCAACCGGCCCGTCACCACGTCCAACAGGGAGTCGGGTGACCCGTTCGGGCAGCAGACCACCGGCGAGCCGGTCGTGACCAACGCGATCCAGACCAGCGCCGCGATCAACCCCGGGAACAGCGGTGGCGCCCTGGTCAATGCCGGTGGCCAGCTGATCGGGATCAACTCCTCCATCGCCTCGCTCGGGTCCTCCAGCGCGTCATCGCAGAGCGGCAACATCGGCATCGGCTTCGCGATCCCGGTCAATGAGGCCAAGTCGATCGCCGATCAGCTGATCACCTCCGGCAAGGCCGCGCACGCGTACCTCGGGGTCAGCTCCAAGGACGAGATCGTGACCCAGGGGTCGGCCAAGCGGGCCGCAGCTGTGGTCGTCAACGTGGTCAGCGGGACCCCCGCCGACAAGGCTGGGCTGAAGGCAGGGGACGCCATCGTGGCCGTCGACGGCGACTCGATCGACGGATCCCTCTCGCTCGTGGCCCAGGTGCGCGAGCGAACGGTGGGCGACAAGGTGACGGTCAAGATCGTGCGTGACGGTCAGAACAAGGACATCAGCGTCACCCTGGCCAGCAAGCCGTCCACGAACCCGTAGCGCCGCGGCACCCCCGCCGCGCGCTACCGGCACACGCCTTCCGCGGGCTAGGCTGACCAGCTCACCCCCTGCTCCTGCCCGCGGAAGGCATCTGTCGTCATGTCTGTGGCCCCAGAGCTGAGACGCGAGCGTGACCACCTGGCCCGCGCACGCGCCGAGCTCACCCGGATGCGCGAGCAGACGCTGTCCCTGAAAGCTCATGGTGGCGACAGGGTCTCCAGCGAGCACCTGGCGTCCACGCTCCACCGCCGGGCGCAGTCTCTGATCGACGACCCGACCACAAGCCTGTTCTTCGGCCGGATCGACCAGCAGCGCGACGACGCGCCCGCTCCCGAGCGCTGGTACATCGGGCGGCGCCACGTCGCCGACTCCCGGGGCGACCCTGTCGTGATCGACTGGCGGGCCGACGTGTCCACCGCGTTCTACCGTGCGTCCAGGACCGAGCCGATGGGCGTGAGCCTGCGGCGCCGGTTCGGCATCGACCGGGGTCAGCTGACTGCCTACGAGGACGAGCGGCTCGACCAGGTTGATCGCGATACAGCGCCGACCGGGTCGGTAGTTCGGAGCCAGATCCTTGCCGATGAGATCGAGCGTCCTCGGGTGGGGCCCATGCGCGACATCGTGGCCACGATCCAGCCCGAGCAGGACGTCATCGTGCGTGCCGACGTCGCCACGACGGTCTGCGTCCAGGGTGCCCCAGGCACCGGCAAGACTGCGGTCGGGCTGCACCGGGCAGCCTGGCTTCTCTACGCGTTCCGTGAGCGCCTCGCTCGCACCGGCGTGCTGGTCATCGGCCCGAACCGCGCCTTCCTCGACCACATCGGCGCGGTTCTGCCGGCGCTCGGCGAGGTCGAGGTCAGTCACAGCACCATCGACGAGCTGGTGGCATCCGTGCCAGTGAGAGGTAAGGACAGCGTCGACACCGCTGTGCTCAAAGGAGACTCGCGCCTGGCGGAGATCATGCGGGCCGCGGTGTGGTCCCATGTCCGGATGCCCACGGATGCGTTCGTCCTGCCGCGCGGCGCATACAAGTGGCGCCTGCCGGCTCACGAGGTGGCCGAGATCGTGCTCGAGCTGAGGACCCGCGGGGTGAGGTACGACGCAGCCAGGCAGATGCTGCCGCACCGGCTGGCACACGCGATCCTGCTGCTGATGGAGCAGGCCGGCGACTCTCCTGACGACCGCGTGCAGGATGCTGTGGCCCGCTCCGCCGCGGTCCGCAGCTACACAGGTCAGCTCTGGCCGGCGCTTGACGCCAAGGCGGTACTGTTCAGCCTGCTCTCGGACGCCACTGCCCTGGAGGTTCACGCCGCCGATCTGCTCAGCGAGCATGAGCGCTCAGTCCTGTTGTGGCCCAGCCCTCCTGCGAGCCGCCGATCGGTCCGATGGTCACCGGCCGACGCCGTCCTGCTTGACGAGATCCACGACCACCTCCAGCGGACCCCGAGCCTGGGACACGTCATTCTCGACGAGGCCCAGGACCTGTCGCCGATGCAGCTGCGCGCCGTGGGACGACGATGTTCGACCGGGTCCGCGACGATCCTGGGCGACCTGGCACAAGGCACGACGCCGTGGGCCACCGACTCGTGGGAGACCTCACTGGGGCACCTCGGCAAGGCGGACGCCGTCATCGAGATCCTCGTACGCGGGTTCCGGGTGCCGGCAAGCGTCATCGACTACGCCGCCCAGCTGCTGCCGTCGATGGCACCTGGGCTGGGCGCGCCGGTCTCGGTCAGGGAGAACCCCGGCCGCCTCGAGATCGTCCGCGTCGACGGCGACTCGCTGTATGACCGCGTGGCTTCGTGCGTCCTCGCGAACGCTCGCGAGCCCGGCTCCGTCGGTGTCATCGCCCCCGACAATGCGGTTGGTATGGTCTCGACAGCGCTGTCCCGCAAGGGAATTGACCACGGAGTGCTGGGCGCCGACCATGGGGATGTGGACCATCAGGTTGATGTCGTCCCGGCCACGGTGGCCAAGGGGCTGGAGTTCGACCGGGTGATTGTCGTGGAGCCATCGGCCATCGCTGCGGCCGAGCCTGACCATCGGACAGGGCTGCGCAGGCTCTACGTCGTTCTGACCCGTGCGGTCTCGGAGCTCACCGTCGTCCACGCTGCCGAACTGCCCGCCGAGCTGACCGGCTGACAGAATAGGCACCATGCCTGCCCTGATCACCTGGTGGGGCCTGGACGTGCGCGCCATCGCGCCTCAGGCTCCTGACTACGCTGTCGCGCTCTCAGGCGCGGACCTGTTGACACGATGGACCGAGCCGGCTCGCCGTTATCACACCACCAGGCACCTGGTGGAGATGTTCTGGGCCCTGGAGGAGCTGGAGGACGCAGGCGAGATCGACGACCGTCAGAGCGCGGTCGCCCGGGTTGCCGCGTGGTTCCACGATGCGATTCACGACCCGGCCGCCAGCCCGGGATCCAACGAGGCCGACAGCGCGGCTCTGGCCCGGCACTCCCTCCAGCAGATCGGTCTCAGGGACGATGACCGTGGCACGATCGACCGGCTGATCAGGCTCACCGCCAACCACGACGCCGATGGAGCAGAGCCCCTCGAGACGGCCTTTCAAGATGCCGACCTGTGGATCCTGTCCGCTCCGGAGGAACGGTTCGACGGCTACTGCGACCAGGTTCGCGAGGAGTACTCAGCGGTGGCCGACGCGAGCTACTCGCAACGCCGGGCGGCCATCCTCGAGCCGCTGATGCACCGCGACACCATCTATCGCTCGTCCTTCGCCCTTCTGGCATGGGAGGCTCCCGCGCGCATCAACCTGGGTCGGGAGCTTGCCCGCCTGCGGGTCAAGGCCTGACGCCGTCACGTCCTGAGAGCCAGCTTGGCCCCCCGCCCCGGCGGGCGGGTGGGTGTCAATGGGCGGGTCCGGTGGCCCCAACAGGGCGCGCGTGGACGTGGGCGAACAGGGGCCACCAGAACTCACCGCTGCAACGGCGCTCGGCCTCGGGCCATCGGACCCACTCGGCTGCGTCGACGTCCGGGCCACGTGGCGCGACGGGGGGCGTCACCTCGTCCAACACGGTCGTGAAGCACGCGACGTAGTTGCGACGGTTCGGCCAACGACCGCTAGCCCCACCGTCCAACGTCACCCGCTCGTACCCGCACGGCGTCAACAGCGCCGGGTCGATGCGCAGTCCTGTCTCCTCCCACGTCTCGCGGACCGCACACTCCAGCACCGTCTCGCCCGGGTCACGCCCGCCGGCCGGAGCGCCCCAGGCGTCGCGGACGACTGTGCGCACCAGCAGCATCGAACCACCAGCATCAGAGACGAAAATGACTGCAGCTGCAGTGAACTCGTCAGGGGTCGGCAGGTATGAGGCAACGACGTGAAGGCTGTGCCCGACGTCGAGGTGGGCCAACACGTCGCGGTAG
>JANOHS010000074.1:0-17353 GCA_031406655.1 Micrococcales bacterium | reverse complement strand
CAAGTACCGGCGTCTGGTCGAGCAGCTCGCCCAGGCCGGGCTGCTCAAGGTCATCTGCGGCACCGACACTCTCGGCGTCGGGATCAACGTGCCCATCCGTACGGTGGTCATGACCGGGCTGTCCAAGTACGACGGCTCGCGCCAGCGGATGCTCAAGGCCCGCGAGTTCCACCAGATCGCCGGGCGTGCGGGCCGGGCCGGCTACGACACCTCCGGGTGGGTGGTGGTGCAGGCACCGGAACACGACGTGGAGAACGCCAAGGCCGTTGCCAAGGCCGGTGATGACCCGAAGAAGCTGCGCAAGATCCAGCGCAAGAAGGCGCCCGAGGGGTTTGTCAGCTGGAGCGAGGCGACCTTCCACAAGCTGGTCGCCGCAGAGCCCGAGCCGTTGGTCTCGCGGATGCGTGTCAGTCACTCGATGTTGCTCAACGTCATTGCACGAGAGGGCGATCCGTTCGTCTCGATGCGTCAGCTGCTGCGCGACAACCATGAGGAGCCGCGCAACCAGGCCCGGCTGTCCCGGCGGGCGATCGAGATCTACCGGACGTTGCTCAGCGCCGGCGTGGTGGAGCGCCTTGAGCCGCCGGACTCGACGGGTCGCACGATGAGGGTGACGCAGGATCTGCAGTTCGGCTTCGCTCTCAACCAGCCGCTCTCGACCTTCGCCCTCGCGACGTTCGACGTCCTGGATCGCGAGTCACCGACATACGCGCTCGACATCGTCTCCATCCTGGAAGCCACCCTCGAGGACCCGCGGCCGGTGCTGACCGCCCAGCGGTTCAAGGCCAAGGGTGAGGCTGTGGCCTGGATGAAAGCCGACGGCGTCGAGTACGACGAGCGGATGGAGCTGCTCGAGGAGATCACCTGGCCCAGGCCCCTGCTCGAGCTGCTCGAGGCCACCTACGAGCTGTACCGCCAGGGGCATCCGTGGGTGGCTGAGACCGAGCTCTCGCCCAAGTCCGTGGCCCGGGACATGTTCGAGCGGGCAATGACCTTCGGTGAGTTCGTCGCGTTCTACGGGCTGACTCGTTCGGAGGGGGCCGTGCTGCGCTACCTGTCCGACACCTACAAGGCGTTGCGGCAGACCGTCCCTGACAACGCCAAGACCGAGGAGCTCATCGACCTGATCGAGTGGCTGGGCGAGGTCGTGCGCCAGACCGACTCCAGCCTGCTCGACGAGTGGGAGCAGCTGACCGACCCCAGCGACCCCGAAGCCGAGATCACGCCCAGCTCCCTCGCGGCACAACCCAAGCCGATCACCACCAACGAGCGTGCCTTCCGGGTGCTCGTCCGCAACGCGATGTTCCGGCGGGTTCAGCTGGCTTCGCTGCGCCGGTGGATCGACCTCGGCGAGCTGGACCCCGACTTCGGCCAGGACGCCTGGGAGGACGGCATCCAGGCCTACTTCGCGGAGCACGACTCGATGGGTACCGGACCGGACGCGCGCGGACCGCAGATGCTGCAGATCACCAAGGAACCGGGGCGCTGGGTGGTTCGCCAGGTCATCGACGACCCTGAGGGCGACTTCGACTGGGCCATCACGGCGGTCGTCGACCTGGTCGCCTCGGATGAAGCCGGCGAGGCCGTCCTGCTCGTCACCGGCCTCGAGCCCCTCCTCACCTGAGCCACCGTTGCTCACTTCAGGCCGGTTTGCTCACTTCAGGCCGGTTTTCGGACGCCGAATCGGGATTTTCAGCGGCCTGAAGTGAGCAAAGGCGGGGCGTTCGGTCCTCTGGGGCGGGATCGTGCGAAAATTGGCACATGGCAGATCGCAGCCAGGGTCGGTCAGGTCCTCGTCGACCGGCGTTCTTCAGCCCGCTGTCGATGGACTCGCTGGGCGGGTCGGACTCCCTTGACCCAGCCCGCGTGACCGAGGTCGCGCACGAGACGGCCGCCGTCATCGTGAAGACCGGCCGCGCTGCCCACGATCCCCAGCTCACGGCCAGGCTCGTCGCACTGGTCGACGATCTCGGGCTCTCCACCGTCGCCGAGCTCTGGGCGGAGCGTCCTGCGCGCAGTCTGCCCGGGGCGTTGTGGCGGCTCTACGTACTCCGTGAGTGGGTGCGCCGCGACCCCGTGGGTGCCAGCGCGGACTACACGGCCGGCATACGGTATGCCGACGTGCCCCATGTCGTGGCCGGCGTCGCCGAGCCCCCCGGACCGGCAGAGGTGCAGGAGCTGACCGACGCCATCCTGACCGGCGTCTTCGACGGGGACCTGGCGATCGCGCTGCTGCGGGCTTCGTCATTCTGCCGGGTGGTCGCGGCCGGACGCGCCCAACGTGCCAACGATGCTGAGGCCGGTGACTCCGCCGAGATCGACCCACAGTGGGGCTCGGCTCACACGCGGCGTGCCGCCTCGTTGCTGACCACTGGCGATGACCTCGAGGCATGTGCGCGACTGTGGCGCCAGGACGACCTTCTTTGAGCGTCCGCCGACATTGAGCAACCGTCGCGGGTTACAGTTTTCCTGCGTCGGGCCGCGGTAGCCCCGGGTCCCAAATCAAGCCGCCACGAGCGGCCACGTGCCGTGAGGCGCTCCCGGCCCGACGCACATCTACGTGGCTTGGGCGGCCCCGGAAGTGAGTCGGCAACAGGCGATTGTTGGCATTCGATAGAGCCCGGCGGCCGCTAGCACGTAGATTGGGAACATGGCGGAAGCCGAAACGCACGGTGACAACCTCACAGACGATGACCTCCAGTCCGAGATCGAGCTGGTGGGTGACCTTGTCGTGGCGGCGACATCGAGCGAGGGGCCATTGCCCCAGGACGAGATAGACCGGCTCCTGGGCGTCCTCCCTGAGGCGCGCGAGGCCGAGACCGGGGCGGAACAGAAAGAGACCGACGGGGACGAGCCGGAAGCAGGGGCCGAAAGCTAGCCCACCGTCCGGCGCCTCGACGCACGGGCGGGTCCGGCGGCCCCCTTGCTCACTTCAGGCCGGTACAAGTGGCCGAAATGGCCTCTGCGAGCGGCCTGAGCTGAGCAAGGGCCCCTGTGGGGGTCTCAGCCGGCGCGGGGATGAGCGGGCAGGAGCCAGGCAGGGGCAGGCAGGTATGCCGTCCGGCCGCCGAAGCGCCTCGCGTCACCTCGTCGCCGGGCGGCGTCGATCCGGTCGAGCACCTCGCGGGGTGACCTCAACATCTCGTGAGTGCCCCATCGGGCCAGCTCAGCACCGAGATCGGCGATCCGGTCCCGTCGCTCCTTCTCGTGCAGCAGCCGTCGGCGGGCACGATCCAACAGCTCCTCGGCCGCCAGGTCGACATCCGCCGAGAGCGGCCGCTCATCCAGGAAATACTTCTCCCGGCCATCCGACTCCAGCGCCACCGCCTGGTCATCGAGCCAGCCGTCAACCCGGCCGACCAGCCGCCCTCGGGTATCGAACAGGGAGACCTGGGGCTCGGGCATCGGAAGTCCCATCTGATGGAGCGTGACGAACGAGTAGCTCTCCAGCCACGACTCACGCCTGGGGTCCACCAAGGGCAAAGCCCGCGCCGCGTTCTCGGCGTACGGCCAGCACGACTGGCGTTGCAGGACGGCCGCGATCTGCCCGTACGACACCCCGGGCCCCCGCAACGCCGAGTCGGCCAGGGCTACCCCGTCGGGGTTCGGCAGATGGCGCAGGCTGTCGGCGACGGTTCGCGAGCGGTTCGTCATACGAACCTCCCATCTGGCCCCGGCCACTGCCACGCTCTTGCTGCGGACATCCGAGGGCGGCAGGCTGGCGACCTGGATCGTCAGGTCCGCCTCGCGCCGCGTGGGTGCGTCGAGGTCGCCATCGGTGAGGGTCACCGGACCGGCGCCGGTCAGCGGAAGGACCCAGCCGTAGGCGACCGCAGCGCTGAGGTGGCTCGCCACGGCGTCGTCCGGGCGCGCCATCAGCGTGGCGACCACGGCGGTGGTGTGCTGCTCGCGCGCGGTCAACACGGCATACCGCCGCTCCTGGATGTAGACGGCGCGGCGCAGGGCCCGCCAGGTGCCGCTGCGGACCCGATGGGCGATCTGGTGGCGGCTCATCCCCGCAGCGAGGGCCTCATCGCGGGTGAAGACGAGGGGGAGGCTTGGGTCGGTGCGCACTGGACAACCGTGCCTGAGTTGAGCGGCGTGTGCCGGTCATCCACAGGCCGAAACTCACGCAACCAGACCCTTGCTCAGTTCAGGCCGCTCGCAGACGGCATCCTGGGCGAAAATACCGGCCTGAACTGAGCAAAGCGGCCTGAGGTGAGCAAGGGGGTCAGCCGAAGCGGCCGGAGATGTAGTCCTCGGTGCGGCGGTCCGAGGGGTTGCTGAAGATCTTGGACGTGAGGTCGTACTCGACCAGGTGACCCGTGCGGTCGCCGTTTCCCTCAGCCGCTTCAGCAGTGAAGAACGCGGTCCGGTCGGCAACCCGGGCCGCCTGTTGCATGTTGTGGGTGACGATGACGATGGTGTAGTCCCGGCGCAGGTCCATCATGAGGTCCTCGATCTTGGCTGTCGCGATCGGGTCCAGGGCGGAGCATGGCTCGTCCATCAGGATGACCTCAGGGCGAACCGCGATCGTCCTGGCAATGCACAGCCGCTGTTGCTGTCCACCTGACAAGCCGAAGGCCGACGTCTTGAGCTTGTCCTTCACCTCGTCCCAGAGGGCGGCATCTCGCAGGCTCTGTTCCACGAGATCGGGCATGCTGTCGACCTTCATTCCCGTCACCTTGGGGCCATAGGCGACATTCTCGTAGATGGACTTCGGGAACGGGTTCGGCTTCTGGAAGACCATGCCGATCCGGCGGCGCAGCTCGATCGGATCGACATCCTTTCCGTGGATGTCGATGTCGTGGTAGGTGATCAAGCCGGTGACACGGGCGCCCTCGATCAGGTCGTTCATTCGGTTCAGCGAGCGAATCACCGTGGACTTGCCGCAACCGGAGGGTCCGATCAGAGCCGTGATCTCCTTGGCGCCGATGCTCATCGACACCTCGTTCACGGCACGGAATGCTCCGTAGTAGAGGCTGACATCCTGGAACTCGAGCACGCCCAGGGGCTCCTTGGGCAGGTAGGCATCCCGCTCCATCCGTCCGGTGGGGTGGATCTGGAGCGAGACGTCATCAGTGGCATTCTCACTCGGACCTGCGGCGTCCATCTGGGCCCCTGTCGGATCTGAGGCTGACTTGTCGTCAGTGCCGGGATGAAGATCAGGCTTGGTGTAGGGCATGGGTTACCACCGTCGCTGGTAGCGGTTGCGAATGACGATAGCCAAGGCGTTCATGACTAAGAGCAGAACCAACAGGACGATGATCGCAGCCGACGCGACCTGTTGGAAGGCCAGCTGCGAGCGACCGGACCAGTCGAAGATCTGGATCGGGAGGGTGGAGAAGCCGCTGAGCAAGCCATCGGGGTCGTACGTGACGAACACGAGACCACCTAGTAGGAGCAGCGGGGCCGCCTCCCCGAGTGCACGGGACAAGGCGAGGATCGTGCCAGTGGCAACACCAGGCACGGCAGTGGGGAGAGTCTGCCGCCACATCGTCTGCATGGGGCTGGCCCCCAACGCCAGCGAAGCGTGACGGATCTCGCTGGGCACCGCGCGCAGAGCTTCGCGGGTTGTGACGATGATGACGGGCATGACGAGCAGGGCGAGTGCGATCGCACCGGATAGCACGCTGTTGCGCTTGATGCCGACGGTCACGACAAGGCCAACGGTGAGCATGCCGTAGATGATGGCCGGCACAGCCGCAAGGTTCTGAACATTGAGCTCAACGATCCGGGCGAACCGGCTGGTTCTCGATGCGAACTCCTCGAGGTACACCGCCGCCGCCACCCCGATGGGGACGGCAAGCAACGCCGTTGTCCCCACGACCCAGGCAGAGCCGAGGATCGAAGCCCGGGCCCCGGCGCGCTCGGGGAAGACCTGAGAGGTGTACCGCGTCAAGAGGTTCGCGTCCAGGCGTGGGAGGGCATCGATGAAGGTGTCGATCAGCAGAATCGCGAGGACGAGAACCCCAAACGCAAGGGATAGCCAGAGAACGACAAGGAAAACCAACGAGGTAATGGTGCGATCGCCGTACCGAGCTGTCATCATGCGCGGCGCTTTGAGACTCGCCCCTTGGGACGTGGGCTGGGCCATCAGTAGGCCTCTCTGAAGCGGCGCACCAAGCGGATGCTGATGATGTTGATGAGGAGGGTGATGGCAAAAAGGGTCAGGCCGACGGCAAAGAGAGTGTTGTACTGCAGGGAACCGACGACGCTCTCACCGGTGGCTGCCTGGGCAATGAAGCCCGTCATCGTCTGCCCAGACTGCGTGGGCGCGGTGACGTTTCGCGCCTGGTTACCTGCCGCCAGCGCCACGATCATGGTCTCGCCCACGGCCCGGCTCAGCCCGAGGACAATCGCCGCGGCAATCCCGGAGATCGCGGCGGGAAAGACCACCCTCAGTGTCGTGCGCATACGGTTGGCGCCAAGGGCGAGCGAGCCCTCGCGCAGGGACCTCGGAACGGCGGTGAGGGCATCCTCGGACAGGGACGCCACAGTGGGGATGATCATGACGCCCAGCACGAGACCGGCGGCCAGGACGGAGAACGTGCCGACGTCGATCTTGAGGATGTCCTTGAGCACGAGCGGCCCGACGAACGTCAGGGCGAAGTAGCCGTACACCACCGACGGGATACCGGCCAGAACCTCAAGGATCGGCTTGAAGATCTTGCGCACCCGTGGCGAGGCGTACTCGGCCAGGAAGATGGCGGCGCCAAGTCCCAAGGGGATCGCGACGGAGAGCGCGATCGCGGTGGTCCACAGTGTTCCTGTGATCAGCGGCAGGACGCCGTAGTGGGGGTTCTGGAAGCGTGGGGTCCACGTGTCGTCCGTCAGGAAGGTGAGCGGACTGACCTCCCTGAAGAACGAGATGGCCGGAAAGATGAGCGCGATGACGATACCGATCGTCGTCGCGATCGTCACCCCAGCCGCCAGAGCCATGCTGGCCATGGCGATGCGTTCTCCGTACCGCGGAGAGCTCGACCTCAGGTGGGGCACAGCTTGGGTAACCGAGCGCAGGCCCTCCGTGGACGGAGGACCTGCGCTATGGCCTGAGGTGGTCACCTTGCTCCTGTGAATGGATACCGCATCAGCTCAGGACGTTACTTCGATACGGAGGCCAGAGCGGCAGCGGCCTGCGTCTTCTGCTCAGCGTTGAGCGGGATGTACTTCGCGGCCTTCGCGATCTCGGCGTCGTTCTTGATGTAGAAGTCGGCGAACGCCTTCACCTCGGGGCGGGCCAACTCCTTCTCGCTCACGTAGATGAACAGGGGGCGGGCGAGCGGCGTGTAGGTGCCGTCCTGGGCGGTCTCTGCACTTGGTGCGACACAGCCCTTGCCCGAGTCGATCTTGAGCGCCTTCAGCTTGTCCTGGTTCTCCTCGAAGTAGGTGTAGCCGAAGTAGCCGAGAGCGCCCGTGGAGCCGGCGACTCCCTGGACGGTGACGTTGTCGTCCTCGGTGGGGTTGTAGTCAGTGCGCGAGGCGCCCTCCTCGCCGTTGACCGCATCGGTGAAGTAGTCGAAGGTGCCGGAGTCCGTGCCAGCGCCATAGAGCTCGATCTTCTCAGCTGGGAAGCTTGAGCGGACCTGGTTCCAGGTCAGGATCTTCTTCTCTGCAGCCGGCTCCCAGATCTTCTTCAGCTCTGGCATGGTCAGACACTCAAGGAACTTGTTGTCCTTGTTCGCCACGACGGTGAGGGCGTCATTGGCGACGAGGATCTCGGCGTACTTGATACCGGCATCAGCGCACTGCTTGATCTCAGCGTCCTTGATCGGACGTGAGGCGTTGGAGAAAGCCGACTGGCCGGCGCAGAACTTCTTGAAGCCGCCACCGGTGCCGGAGGTCTGGACCGAGACGTTGACCCCGCTCTGTTGCTCCTTGAAGAGCTCGCCCGCAGCGGAGCTGAGAGGGGCAACCGTGCTGCTACCGTCCATGATGATCTCGCCAGTCAGCTTGGCTGTGCCCCCGCCCGCGGTTGCGCCGGCGCTGGCTTCGTTGTCCCCTCCACAGGCGGAGAGCGCCAGAGTCATTGCGAGCGCAGCGGGAAGAGCCGCGCGGCGCAGAACGATGCTGTTCACAGGTTGTACCTCTCGGTTGTGGGCAGGTTTGTGGACTTGGTGCCGAAACCAAAGGTAGGAGGCCTTGGTGACGTGGTTGGGCACCCAAGGTGAACACCACGTGAATGAGGCTGGACTCTCTGGGGACGGCAAGCGGCGGAAGGGGTCAGGGCACGGGGTAGCGCTCGACGTCGACGACCCTGGCCCGGGGGCCGGTACCCACCACGTGGACCACCAGCGCCTCACCCTTGCCAAGGCCGTGCACCGCGATCTCGGAGAGGGCGGCCTTGGCGGGGGACTCGTCGGCGTCGGCGATACCGGCCAGTGCCTCCACCAGCACCGGCAGTACCGGCCCGTGGCTGCACAGCACCGCAGGGTCGCCGCGCTCGAGGACCTGGGTCAGGTGGTTCGACGCCCGTGCCGGCCGCTGCGCGAAACCTTCCTCGGACAGGCCGGCCTTCAGCCGCGTCCCGAGCTCGGCCGCAACCGCATAGGGCAGGACGGTCTCGACGCAACGGACGGAGGGCGAGGTGAGCACGCGGGTCACGCTGTATGCCGCCAGGATCGGGGCCAGGGCCTCGGCGCGCTCGCGGCCCCGGGCATCCAGTGGCCGAAGCGTATCGGCCCCGGACCAGGTTGAGCGGGGCAAGGACTTGGCGTGGCGAACGATGACCAGCGGCCAGGTGGCCAGGGCCCAGGAATGGTCTGCCCGAACCAGGGCGCGGAGCTGGTCCCGGTCCCGGGCATAGGTGAGCCGGGCCGCGGCCGCCTCGACGTCGAGCCAGACAACCTCGTCGATCTCGTTGACCAGCGTCCCGTCACCGCCAACGACCTCGGCCGACCAGTAGCGGACCTGCTTGGTCGCGGCCAGACCGGCGCTGTCCAGGACGGGGTACTCCGACGAAGGGAGCGGTCGGCCCAGGCGAACGTGAAGCCCGGTCTCCTCAAAGACTTCTCGCACCGCCGCGACCGGCCACTCCTCGTCGCGATCGAGCTTGCCCTTGGCCCAGGACCAGTCGTCGTAGCGCGGGCGGTGGACCAGGGCGACCTCGAGCTGGGCGCTTCGGCGACGCCAGGGCAGCGCGCCGGCAGCCGGGACCACGTTGTCCGGGTCGCCTTGAGCCCCGTTGTCCGCGCCGCCGGGGATCTCGCTGCCGTCATCGTCGGGTTTCAGGGCGCCCTCGCCATCGGGGTTCACTGTGTCCGCACCTCTCGTGCGATCACCGGCGCCGGGCCTTGCGTCGGCGCCGGGCGTTGCTCTCGATCAGTGCGCTCTGCAGATCGATCAGCTCGTTGCCCTTCGCGTCATGGGAGTGCCGGGTCCACTGGCCATCGCCGTCCAGGTGCCAGCTGGACACGTCATCGCTCATGCCCATGGTCATCAAGGACTGCATATAGGCGACATGCGCCGGGTCCGAGAGCCGGACCAGGGCCTCGACGCGGCGGTCGAGGTTGCGGTGCATCATGTCCGCACTGCCGATGAGGACAATCGGGGCGGCTCTGCCACCGCCATTGACGCCAGTGTCCTTTACGGCACCTTCCTTCACGCCGCTGCCCCCTGCGTTGGCGCCGTCATCACCGCCGTCACCGCTACCACTGCCACCGACGCTGCCAGCGCCGTTGCCACCGATGCCCCCGCCACCGCCGAAGATGAAGACCCGCGAGTGCTCCAGGAACCTGCCCAGGACCGAGTGCACCCGGATGTTCTCGGACAGGCCCTTCACGCCGGGGCGCAGCGCGCAGATGCCACGCACCCAGAGGTCGACGTCCACGCCGGCCCGCGAGGCCCGGTACAGCGCATCGATGATGTGGTCGTCGACGATCGAGTTCAGCTTGAACCCGACATAGCCGCCGAGCCCGGCCTCCGCGTTGGCGATCTCGGTCTCGATGTGGGCGATCAGGCCGGTACGCACCGAGCGCGGAGCCACGAGCAGGCGCCTGAACTTGCTGCGCGGCGCCCACCCCGAGAGCTGGTTGAACAGCCGGGTCAGGTCCTCGCCAACCTGGGGGTTGCAGGTGAGCAGGCCGACGTCCTCATACATGCGGGCGGTCTTGGGGTTGTAGTTGCCGGTGCCGATGTGGCAGTAGCGGCGCAGCCCGTCGGCCTCCTGGCGGACGACCAGCGCGAGCTTGGCGTGGGTCTTGAGCCCGACGATCCCGTAGACGACGTGAACGCCGGCATGCTCGAGCTTGCGGGCCCACGAGATGTTAGCCTGCTCGTCGAACCGGGCCTTGATCTCGACGACCGCCAGCACCTGCTTGCCGGCCTCAGCGGCATCCACCAGCGCGTCCACGACGGGTGAGTCGCCGCTGGTGCGGTACAGCGTCTGCTTGATGGCGAGCACCTTCGGGTCGGCGGCGGCCTGCTCGATGAAGGCCTGCACCGAGGTCGAGAACGAGTCGTACGGGTGCTGGAGCAGGATGTCCTTGGCCCGGATCGAGGCCAGGATGTCGCTGGCGTGGGAGCTCTCGACGGCTGCCAGGTCTGGGTGGGTCTTCGGCACGAACGCGGGGTACTTCAGCTCCGAGCGTTCCAGGTCGGCCAGCAGCTCGAGCCCCCGAAGGTCCAGCGGAGCCGGCAGGCGGTAGACCTCGTCGGCGTGCACGCCCAGCTCTCGCTCGAGCAGGTCCAGCACGTGGTCGTCCATGTCCTCGGCGATCTCGAGGCGCACCGGAGGGCCGAAGCGCCGCCGGGTGAGCTCCTTCTCCAGCGCGGTGAGCAGGTTCTCGGCGTCGTCCTCCTCGACCTCGAGGTCCTCGTTGCGGGTGACCCGGAAGGTGAAGTGCTCGCTGATCTGCATACCGGGGAACAGCTGCTCCAGGTGCGCGGCGATGATGTCCTCGAGGGGGACGAACCTGGCGTTGTACAGCTGGGCCAGCTGTGAGTTGGGCACCTGGACCTGGACGAAGCGCGGCAGCAGCAACGGCACCTTGACACGGGCGAAGTGCTCGACCTGGGTCTTTGGGTTGACCAGCAGGACGGCGAGGTTGAGGGAGAGCCCCGAGATGTAGGGGAAGGGGTGGGCGGGGTCGACGGCAAGAGGGGTGAGCACCGGGAAGATCTGGTCCCGGAACATCCCGTGCAGGCCCTCCTGCTCATCGGGGCTCAGCTCGTCCCAGCGCACGATGGTGATGCCCTCACCGATCAGCGCCGGGCGCACCTGGTCGTCGAAGACACGGGCGTGCGTCGCCGTCAGCTCGTGGGCGAACGCCGAGATCTGCTCGAGGACCTCCCGCGGCTCCAGGCCGGACGCGGAGCGCACGGCCAGGCCGGTCGCGATACGGCGCTTGAGACCTGCCACCCGGACCATGAAGAACTCGTCGAGGTTGCTGGCGAAGATCGCCAGGTAGCGGGCACGCTCCAGAAGCGGAACCGACTCGTCGGCGGCGAGCTGCAGGACGCGCTCGTTGAACTGCAGCCAGGAGATCTCACGGTCGAGGAAGCGGTCCGCGGGCAGCGCGTCAGGGTCGACCGGCACGTCCGGGGCGGCGACCAGGCGCATGAATCGGCCGTTGGGTGACCTGGCTGGGTGCGCGCTCATGGCCCTATCGTCGCACTGGCGGGCGAACGACGCGCGAATACATCACATCCACGGCGAAGCGGGTGAAGCCCAGCTGGCCGTATGTCGCCACCGCAGCGCTGTTGTCGGCGTCGACGTAGAGCATCACCCGGGGCAGACCTCTCTCGCGCAGGTGGGCGACCCCCAGGACCGACACCGCCCGGCCCAGCCCCAGCCCCTGGTACGCCGGGTCGACGCCGACCACGTAGACCTCGCCCGACGTCGTGCTCGCGCCCGGTTCAGCGGCGGGAACGACCTTGGTCCAGTGCGAGGCGGCCAGCACCGGAGTGGGTCCCCGCATGTCCTCGATGAGGATGAATCCCGTTGCGTCGAACCACGGTTCGGCGACCCGCAGGTCGAGGTCGTGGCGGGTGATCCGGCCCTGCTCGGGGTGATCGGCGAAGGCCAGTGCGTTCACCCGCAGCCATGGGTCCTCGTCCTGGCCGACGACGAAACGCCGCGTGCGGAAGCCCTCCGGGAGGGCCACGTCGGGAAGCGGGTCGGCGTCGGGCCTCAGCGACCGGTGCATCGACCAGAGCTCACGCACGTTCACGTAGCCGTCCCGGACGGCGAGCGCGCGGGCGCCGTCGAGATGCCCGTGCGACCAGATCTGAAGGGTCGGGGCGTCCGGCGTTGGGGTCAGCGATCCCGGCTGGCCGGCGGCCCGTTCGGCCGCGGGCGCCCTGGCTCCTCCGTCGGCTTCCTCGACGGCAGCTTCGAGGGCGCGGATCACCGCGGTCCCGACGCCCTGTCGCCGATCCGCCGGGTCCACCACGGCTTCCGCGGTCGAGGGCCCACCGGCCAGGTCCGGCTCGAGATGGGCATAGCCCGCAAGGTGCGTGCCGTCATACGCGAGGAAGTGCTGGGAACCGGTGGTGGAGCCGTCGCGGGCGACCAGCAGAGCCTGCTCGGACAGCGGCGGGACGTGGTCGGCGGCCTCGGCGGCCGCCGCCAGGGCCAGGACCGCTGACAGCTGCCCGGCGTCCAGCCGCTCCACCCTGTCCACCCGCATGCCGGCATTCCATCACGGGCGGGTCGGATCCCCAAGGCGCGGCGGCGACGGACTCAGAGGTCACGCGTCGGTCAGCGACTCGCTCTCTGACTCGCGATCAACCAGTGAGGACTCGGGCACGAAGCGGTAGCCGACGTTGCGCACGGTCCCGATCAGCACGTCGTGCTCCAGACCCAGCTTGGCCCGCAGCCGTCGCACATGGACGTCCACCGTGCGGGTGCCCCCGAAGTAGTCATAGCCCCAGACCTCCTGCAGCAGCTGCGCCCGGGTGAAGACCCGGCCGGGGTGCTGCGCGAGGTGCTTGATCAGCTCGAACTCCTTGTAGGTCAGGTCGAGCACCCTCCCGTCGATCCGCGCCGAGTAGGTCGTCTCGTCGATGACCAGGTCGCCGGCGGTGATCTGGGCGCTGTTCGGGTGGTCCTCGCCGGACAGGGCCAGGGAGCCGATGGACAGCCGGATCCGGGCCTCGACCTCTGCTGGTCCGGCGGTCTCCAGCAGGACGTCGTCGACCCCCCACTCCGCCGTCAGACCGGCGAGGCCGCCCTCGGTCAGGATCGCCAGAAGGGGGACGGAGATGCCGGTGGCGCGCAGCATCCGGCACAGGGACCGAGCCGCGGCCAGCTCTCGCCTGGCGTCGACCAGGACGGCGTCGGCAACGGGGCGCTCGACCAGGGCCGCAGGCTCGGCGGGCATGATGCGCACGTGGTGGCTCAGCAGCGCAAGGGCCGGCAGCACCTCGGCGCTGGGCGCCAAGGAGTTGGTCAGCAGCAGCAAGTGGGCCACGATTGGCAGAATAGTCAGTCCCTCGCACTTCGGGGCGCTAATCCGCCCCATGAGACCTCACACGCAGGAGATGCAGGTATGACGAGTGCCCCGTTGGGTGTGACCGGCACCGCCGTGAACGTCACGATCCGCTACTGGGCGTCGGCCCGGGCAGCGGCCGGGTGCGACAGCGAGCCCTTCCGCGGCCAGAACGTCGGTGAGGTGCTCGAGGCGGCCGCGGCCGCGCATACCGGGCTGGGCCCTGTGCTTGGGGTGTCCACATACCTCCTGGACGGACGCCAGGTGAGTGCCGCCGAGCCGCTGTCGGAGGGGACCACGATCGAGGTGCTGCCACCCTTTGCAGGTGGGTGATGGGAGGATGCCGCACGTGACCGAAGCCATGCCGGACCCTCCCGCGATGACGCGCTCGCAGCTGCGTGCCGCGGCGGCGGCTGCCGGACCGGTCATCGTCCCCGTCCCCGAGATGCACCGCCAGCCGCTCGTCACGATCGCGGTCATCGCCCTCGCCGCCCTGTTGACCATCAGTGCGTTTGCCGGGCCTTTGGTGGTTGCGGTCGCTGTGGCCCTCCCCGCGGGCGTCATGGCGTGGGGCTGGTCGGGCCTGTTGGGTCTGCCCAGTCCGCGAGGCACCGCAGTCGTGCTGGCGCTCGGGTCCTCAGGGGCGATCGGGACTGCGCTGGCAACCCGCGACGACCCCCTCCTGCGATGGATGCCGGCTGCCCTTGCCGGCGCTCTCATCGTGGCGTTTCTGCACCAGCTCGCCCGCAGGGACGGTCGTCCGCGGCTCGTTGAGTCCATCGCCTCCAACACCACGGCGATCGCGGTCGTGGTCTCGGGCGCCTGCTTCGTGGTGCTGCCCCGCACCGCGGACGGCGCCTGGACGGTGGCTCTGGCCGCCGGCGCCATCGCCGTGTCCGCGCTGACCGACCTGCTGGGGGACCTGCCGCGGTTGCGTTCGTGGTTGCTGCCGTTGGCGATGCTGGCCGGGGGAGCAGTCGCCGTCAGCGTCAGCCTGATCTCCGGCGTCGTCGGTTGGGGTCCGTCCGTTCTTCTGGGGGTCCTTGCCGCCGGGGTCAGCCACGCGCTTCGCCGCGTGTTGGCCATGTTGCCGGCGATCAGTGGCTCGCGCTCGCAGCTGGTCAGTGCCGGCGCCTCGGTGCTGACCGCCGGCGTGGTGGTCTACGTGGTGGGCCGGCTGTTCATCGGCTGACCCGCCTGCTTCGGTGCCCGGGTGGGGTCGTTCAGTAGACCAGGGCCTGGGCGCCGTCGGCCAGTACCTCCTCGACGAACGCGGCTGAACCCCGGACCAGCGTTCCCGGGAGCAGATCGGCCTGGGTCAGGTCCCGGCGCGCAGCGCACTGGCTGCACACGGTCAGGGCACCGCCGGCGATCACCGCATCGCGCAGGTCGGCCAGGTCGGCCGCATGTGGCAGCGAGAACGCCTCGGCCCGGCCGGGAAGGGCCAGCCAGGCGGACTCCCCGGTGAGCCACAGGCTGACCCCCGCACCGCTGGCCACCGCGGTCGCGGCAACCGTGAACGCCTGGGACAGCTTCTCGGGGGACTCGATCCCCGCAGTGAGCTTGATGATCAGCTGGCGCGAGGTAGGTGGCATGGGTCAAGGCTACGATCAACCCTGATATGGCCTTCGAACTCGACGTCAACCTGCCCCCCGCCCTCGCGCCCCTCGCCTGGCTCGTCGGTCGCTGGGAGGGTGCCGGCGTCGTCGGCTACCCGACCATCGAGTCGGCCAACTTCGGCCAGGAGGTCGTCTGCTCCCACGATGGGCGTCCCTTCCTGGAATGGCACAGCCGCACCTGGCTGCTGGATGACGCCGGAGCGAAGGTGCGTCCGCTGGCCACCGAGTTGGGGTTCTGGCGGGTCCTCGAGAACGGTGAGATCGAGCTGCTGCTGACCCACCCGACCGGAATCATCGAGATGTATGTCGGTCGTCGTGACCCTGAGCGTCCGTCCGTCCACCTGCGCACCGACGGGGTTCTGCGCAGCCCCGCCGCCAAGGAGTACAACGCCGGGTCGCGAATGTACGGGCTGGCTGGTTCCCAGCTGCTCTTTGCGATGGACATGGCTGCCGTGGGCCAGAGTCTGCAGAGTCACCTGTCGTCCAAGCTCACGCGAGTGGGCTGAGCGGATCTCGCGTCGCGGGCGACAGGGCACGGATCCTGATCGTGTGCGCCCGCAACAACCCCGGCGCTCAATGGCGGCTACGTCGTTCAACCTGAGGCTCTTCTTGGAGTCGGGACTGCCCGCAGTCGACGAGTAGGCTCGGGATATGAGGGACCTTGGCGAATCCCTGAGGGCCAGGGGCATGCGGCTGACCCCACAACGGGAGCGGATCATCTCTGCGGTCAGTGCGCTCGGTCATGCCACGCCGGACGGCCTCGCTGCCGCCGTCGGTCGAGATGGCGGGCCGGCCCTGTCACTGTCCACCATCTATCGGAACCTTGAGGCGCTCGAGCAGGTGGGCGTGGTCTCCCACACTCACCTTGACCACCGGTCGCCGACCTATCACCTCGCCGACCACGCCGACCACGTGCACCTCGTCTGTCTGTCCTGCGGCGCGGTCATCGAGAGCGAGGTTGCAACCGCCGATCCGTTCGTGGGGAATCTTTTGACCCGCCACGGCTTTGTCGCGGACATGAAACACATGGCGGTCCACGGATGGTGCGAAGCATGTTCAGCGCAGGCAAAGTCAGCTCGGGCAACCCAGTGATGGCCGCCGTCGCACAGCCCAGCCCGTTGCTCAGCCGGTCCGGGGCCGTGGCCGGCGAAGGCGTTGACGCCGGCGTTGCCGCGCACTACGGCGATCCCCTGCGCGAGCAGCGACTCCTGGTGGAAGGCCTGGCTGCCGTCGACCTGTCACACCGCGGGGTCCTGACGATCACCGGGCCGGACCGCATTTCGTGGCTGCACTCACTGACCACCCAGATGCTGACCGGGTTGGCGCCGCACACGTCCGTCGAGACGCTTGTCCTCAGCCCCAAGGGGCACATTGAGCACGACTTGCACCTCGTGGACGACGGCCAGACCGCCTGGGTCACTGTCGAGCCCACCACGGCCGAGGCGCTCGCGTCCTGGCTGGACTCGATGCGTTTCATGCTGCGCGTCGAGGTCAGCGACGTCAGCGTCGACTACGCCGTGATCGGTGAGCCGGTGCGGTCCGAAACCAGCTCTGCGGAGCCCCTTGCCTGGAGTGACCCCTGGCCGCTCATGGTCGGCGACACGGCGGCGTACAGCGCGGTGGTTGACCCGGCGAAGCACCCGGGAAGCGAGCGTCCCTGGCGCGAGCTGATCGTCCCTCGGGAGCAGCTGGAGAAGGCCATCGGGGATCGGCCGCTCGCGGGGATGTGGGCCGCTGAGGCCCTACGCGTCGCTGCCTGGCGTCCCCGTCTGGGTTTCGAGACCGACCAACGCACGATCGTGCACGAGGTCGACTGGCTGCGCACCGCCGTTCACCTGCACAAGGGGTGTTACCGCGGGCAGGAGACCGTGGCCCGCGTCCACAACCTTGGGCGCCCACCGCGCCGGCTGGTGTTCATGCACCTCGACGGGTCCGGCCACACCCTCCCCGAGCGCGGCGCAGAGGTTGAGGCCGACGGGCGGGTCGTTGGCCGACTGACGTCGGTGGCGCTTCACCACGAGCTCGGGCCGATCGCGTTGGCCGTCGTGAAGCGCAACACCCCCCTGGATGTCGTCTGCCTGGCCGGTGGGCTCAGCGCCAGCCAGGAGGAGATCGTCCAGCGCGAGGCCTGAGCCTGGTCTTCCGGACGTCGCGGACTTGAGATCCGCCCTGCAGGTCAGCAGCCGGCCGTCCGTTTCGGGCGTTACGCCGGTGTGACGGGGCTAGCCAACCTTGGGCAGGACGACGGTGACCCGCCGGTTGCGAGCCTGTCCTGCGGCGGAGGTGTTGGTCGCGACCGGGTGG
>JANOHS010000458.1:0-6251 GCA_031406655.1 Micrococcales bacterium | reverse complement strand
GTCGTCGTCCGTGTTGATCAGGGGAACGCCCTTGGGTGATGAGCGCACCGTTGCGTACGCGACTCCCTGAGCATCCACAACCTGTACTTGACCTTTAGGGTTCTTCACGGCCAGGACTGGCACCCTGGGGCTGGCCGAGATCACGATCGTGCTCGGCCAGGAGCGGCTCACGGTGACCTCGGCCAGCCTCGCCGAGGCGATCACCTTGCGGGCGACCTCGGCCGTGTCGACCCGCGCCAGCGGTGTGCCCATGGTGACGGCTGCCCGGCGGGTGACGTCGGCGGCCACCGCGGGTGGCACTCCCTCGACCCGGACGGAGCGGACGACCAGGACGGGACTGAGCTCGACCAGCCATACCCCGCCTGCCAGCAGAGCGAGGGCAACGGTCACCCAGCCGGCCAGCAACCAGGGACGGCGACGAACCTGGGCTGCGCGAAGCGCGAACCTGGCTCGCGAGGACGACACGCCAGAGCCACGGCGAGCCGGCGACCGACGGACCCGAAGGACACGGCCGGAGCGAGAGCCCAACGGGCTCATTGCTGTTCCTGGCCAGCGCCGGCCGGGTCCGGTCGCTCGCCCAGCAGGCGCAGGATCTCCGGGCCGACCATGGTCACGTCGCCGGCGCCCACGGTCAGGACGAGGTCCCCCGCCCTCGCGATCTGGGACACGAGGGGGGCGACAGCGGACCAGAACGGCACGAACTGCACGCTGTCGTCACCGAGGGGTCGGGGCGAGGCCGCCAGCCGGTCGGCAATCAACGCTCCGCTCACCCCCGGCATCGGGTCCTCGCGGGCGGCATAGACATCCATGACGATGACGATGTCCGCAGGGGACAGCGCCATGGCCAGCTCGGCTGCGAAGTCGCGGGTCCGCGAGTAGAGGTGCGGCTGGAACACCACGATCAGCCTTCCCGGCGCGGCCAGGCCGCATGCAGTCTCGACCACCGCAGCCACCTTGCCCGGGTTGTGCGCGTAGTCGTCCACGACCCGAACGCCGGCCGCCTCGCCCTTGGGCTCGAACCGGCGGCGGGTGCCGCTGAAGCCCGCCAGCCCCTCAAGCACTCTTGCGCGATCCTGGCAAAGCCCCTCTGTGGCGGCCACGAACGCGGCCGTCGCGTTGAGCAGGTTGTGTCGACCGGGCATCCCGATCTCGACAACCCCGAGGACCGCGCCGGCGCGCACCAGCTCACCGCGCCCGTGAAACCCGGAGCCACCGAGATCGGCGAGCCGGACGTCCGCATCCCCTGCCAAGCCATAGGTGACCACGCGTGCGCCGGACGCCCTGGCCACCTCGGTCAGGGACCGCGATCCGGGGTCGTCCGCGCAGGTGACCAGCAAGCCGTCCGGCGCCACGGTCGAGGCGAAGGCGGCGTAGGCCTCCTGGACCGCCTCGAAGGTGCCGTAGTGGTCGAGGTGGTCAGGCTGCACGCTGGTCACGATGGCCACGTCGGGGCGGTAGACCAGGAACGACCCGTCGCTCTCGTCGGCTTCGGCGACGAAGATCTCACCAGTGCCGAGGTGGGCGTTGGTGCCGTGCTTGGCCAGCTCACCTCCGACGGCGAACGACGGGTCGACGCCGCAGTGCTGCAGTGCGACCGTGAGCATCGACGTCGTCGTTGTCTTGCCGTTGGTTCCGGCAACGGCCACCCGTCGGCTCCCCCGCATCACCGATGCCAGAGCCTGCGATCGATGCAGGACCATCAGCCCGCGGGCGCGGGCGGCTCGCAGCTCGACGTTGTTCTCGCGGATCGCAGAGGAGATGACGACGGTGTCGGCGCTTTCAAGATGGGAGGCGTCATGACCGATGTGGACCTCCGCCCCCTCTGCGGCCAGTGCCCTGAGGACGAGGGAGTCCTTGGCGTCGGACCCGCTGACAGTCAGCCCCCGGGCAAGCATCACCCGGGCGACACCCGACATCCCGGCACCACCGATGGCGATGAAGTGGACCGCGCCCAGACTGTCAGCGGCCGGGACCTCAGCTGTGAAGTCGAAGCGGAGGGCCGATGGTGACCGCCCGGGAACGCCGTCGTCCGGCGGCGAGGTCATCGGGCGCCTCGCGAGTCCGCGGCAAGGGCGACCAGATCGGCCAACCGCTCGTCAGCCTCGCGAACGCCGACGGTTGAGGCGGCGGTTGCCATCGCCAGTATCCGTGCCGCGTCCGTCGCCAGCGGCACCAACGTCTCGTCGATCCACTCCGGGGTCAGCGACGAGTCCTCGACCAGGATGCCGCCTCCGGCAGCGACGACATCGCCGGCGTTCAATCGCTGCTCGCCGTTGCCGATCGGCAGCGGGACGTAGACAGCGGGCAACCCGACCGCCGTCAGCTCGCAGACTGTGTTGGCGCCTGCGCGGGCAACCACAAGATCGGCAGCGGCGTAGGCCAGGTCCATCCGATCTGCATAGGCAGCAACGACATACGGCGGACCCGCAGTCACCGAGTCAGGCGCGAACGCCTTGCCCTCACCGCTGATGTGGAGCACCTGTATGCCGTGTGCCCGCAGCTCGTCGACGCGCTCTGCGAACGCCTTGTTCAGCCGCTGGGCGCCCAGGGACCCGCCGGTGACCAGCAGGGTTGGCCGGTGGTCGTCGAGCCCGAAGTGCGCCAACCCTTCGGCGCGGCTCGACGCCCTGTCGAGAAGTGTGATCTCGCGGCGCAGCGGCATGCCGATGACTGATGCGTGGGGCAGGGCCGTGGATGCGAATGTTGTTGCCACGAAACGCGTCATCCGCGCTCCGAGACGGTTGGCCAGGCCGGGCCGGGCATTCTGCTCGTGGATGACGATGGGAATCCTGCGTCGACGGGCGGCCAGGTAGGCCGGCGTCGAGACGTATCCGCCGAAACCCACCACCACCTCAGGCCTGGTCTCGTCGATGGCTGCACCAGCCGCGTCGACTGCAGCCTTGAGCGCACCCGGCAGGCGGACGAGCGCAGCCCCGGGCCGCCGGGGAAAGGCCACCTTGGGAATGGTCCGCAGCTCGTATCCCCGGGCCGGAACCAGTCGCTGTTCGAGGCCCCCCGTCGTGCCCAGCGTGGTGACCCGGAGATCGGGGTCCCTGCGGCGCAGACAGTCCGCGAGCGCGAGCAGCGGTGAGACATGGCCGGCCGATCCGCCCCCGGCCAGCAGTACGGAGGTCAGCCCCGGGCGTCCACTCATCGCCGGCGACCGCGACGCATCGGCATGACGGCGAGCGAGCGGCTCACCACGCCCGACCGGGCGGCCAGGGCCTCTCGAGCGCCCGGCTCGTTGCGGGCGAACGACATCAACATCCCCAGACCGAAAAGCGTTGTCACCAAGGCAGACCCACCACTGGAGACCAGTGGCAGCGGAACCCCGATGACCGGCAGCAGTCCGATCACGGCCCCGATGTTGATCATCGCCTGGGCCAGGATCCAGACCATGACACCGGCGGTGGCCACCCTGATGAAGAAGTCCTTGGTGGCACAGACCAGCCGGTAGCACGCGAAGCCGATCAGGGCGAACAGGGCGATGATCACGAGCGTTCCGGGAAGTCCGAGCTCCTCGCCGATGATGGCGAAGATGAAGTCGTTGTGCGCCTCTGGCAGCCACTGCCACTTCTCACGGCTGGCGCCCAGCCCCACACCCCACCAGCCCCCGTCGGCGAGCGCGTACTGGCCGTGGGTCGTCTGCCAGCAGGAGCCATGCGGGTCGGCGCAGCCGCCACTGAGCCAGTCACTGATCCGGCCCATGCGGTTGGCGCTGGTCACGACCATGACCGCTGCCAGGGCTGCAAAGAGGCCACCGGCGACGACGAACATCCGGGCGGGGACGCCAGCGGAGAAGAGCAGTCCGCCAAGGATGGCCAGGAGCACCAGCCCGGTGCCGAGGTCCTTGCCCCCGAGTACGAGCCCCAGCAGCAGGGCGCCGGCCGGAAAGACCAGGGGGACCATCACGTGCATGAACTCGCCCATCTTGCGGCGTTTCTTGCTCAGCACCGTGGCACCGAAGAGGACCAGCGCAACCTTGGCGAACTCGGAGGGCTGAACCTGCTGACCGGCGATCTGGATCCAGTTGCGGTTGCCGTTGACCGAGACGCCAAGCCCTGGCACGAAAACCAGCGCCTGCAGGAAGAGGGCCAGAACCAGCGCCGGCACGGAGATCCGCTTCCACGTCTTCAGCCGGAACCGGGTGGCCACGAAGGCGCCGACCACACCGATGAACGCTGCCTGCAGCTGGCTGAGGAACACCGTGTAGGACGACCTGGTGTCGCTGTACGACGTCACGCTGGAGGCCGAGAGCACCATGACCAGGCCGATGACCACCAGCATCGCCGTGGCGCTGAGCAGCACGTAGTAGGTCGTGACCGGGGACTCGAGGCGCTGCCATCGCGGCAGCGACCCGCTACGTCGGGAGGCCTCTGACTGTGCCGCCGTCGGACCGCGACGCCCGGCAGAGGAGGTAGGCCTTCGAGTGGTGGTGGTCACGATGCCGAAGGCCCTTCGTCCCGGCTCGCGTAGCGGTGCACCGCCTCGGCGAAGGCGTCTCCACGAGCGCCGTAGTTGGCGAACATGTCCATGGAAGCAGCGGCAGGCGCGAGCAGGACCACGTCACCGGGCTGAGCCAGGTCGCCGGCGCGAGCCACCACGAGATCCATGGTTCCAGTGTCGGTGTTGGGCACGTCGACCACGGGGACATCAGGTGCGTGTCGCGCGAGCGCCCGGGCTATCTGCTGCCGGTCGGCCCCGATCAGGATGACGCCGCGCAGTCGATCGACGACCGACTCGACCAGGGCGTCGACGTCAGCGCCCTTGAGCAGACCGCCTGCTATCCAGACGACATGCTCGAAGGCGACCAGCGAGGCCCCTGCGGCGTGGGGGTTGGTGGCCTTGGAGTCGTCGATGTAGCGAACGCCGTCGACCGTGGCCACGTGGGCGATCCGGTGCGGGTCCGGGACGAACGCACGAAGCCCGTCGCGGACCGAGAGAGGACCGACGCCGTAGGCCCGGGCCAGTGCCGCAGCCGCCAGGGCGTTGGCCGCGTAGTGCGGTGCCACCGATGGTGAATGGCGACGAAGGTCCTCCAGGGTCGCCAGCTCTGCTGCAGAGGTTCTGCGCTGCTCCACGAACGCCCGGTCGGCCAGCACCTCGTCGACCATCCCCACCATGGACGGTCCAGGGATGCCAAGGGTGAAACCGATGGCCCGGCAACCCTCTACGACGTCGGCATCCGCGACCATCTCCTGCGTGGCCGGGTCCTGGACGTTGTAGACGCAAGCGACCTGGGTGCCGTTGTAGACCTTGGCCTTGGCCTGGCGGTACTGCTCCAGGGACCCGTGCCAGTCGATGTGGTCCGGCGCGAGGTTCAGGCAGACCGAGGCCACCGGGGTCACGGACCTCTGCCAGTGCAGCTGGAAGCTGGAGAGCTCGACGGCCAGCACGTCATAGGGCTCGGGGTGCAGGACGGCTTCCAGCAACGGCGTGCCCACGTTGCCTGCACTCGTCGCGCGGAGCCCGGCCGCGCGCAGGATGGCCGCAAGCATCTTGACCGTTGTCGTCTTGCCGTTGGTGCCGGTGATGGTGATCCAGGGCGCAGCACCCGACTTCGCGCGCATCCGCCAGGCGAGCTCGACCTCTCCCCAGACCGGTATGCCGCGTGCGCTCGCGGCGAGCAGCAGGGGATGGTCGGGGCGCAGGCCGGGTGAGGTCACGACGAGCTCGGTGCCATCGGGCACGTCGACCGTGTGCTCGCCGCCAAGCCGGACGTCGACGTCCAGGATCTCCAGGATCCGGGCTCGCTCGACGATCGCCGAAGTGGCGTCGGCACTGACTGCGGTGACCATGGCACCACGGTCGGAGAGTGCGTCGGCTGCCGCGAACCCGCTGATGCCGAGGCCCGCGACCACGACGCGGAGCCCCGACCAGTCGGCGTCGCGGTGGGTGAGGTCTCGCGACCCCTGGCGGGGCTCGTAGCTCGGGTCGAATGTGCTCACGCTGCTCCGACGACCCACTCTGCGTAGAAGACGCCCAGCCCCAGGGCGACGAACAGCCCGGCGACGATCCAGAACCGGATGACGATGGTGACCTCGTTCCAGCCGGCGAGCTCGAAGTGGTGCTGGAGCGGGGCCATCTTGAACACGCGTCTACCGGTCATCTTGAACGAACCGACCTGGATGATCACCGACAGCGTGATGATGACGAACAGACCGCCCTGGATCACCATCACCGGCACCAACGGCAAGACGACAACGGTCAAGATGCTTGCGGCCATCCTGCGCGCGGCCGGGCTCCGCGCG
>JANOHS010000449.1:0-2404 GCA_031406655.1 Micrococcales bacterium | reverse complement strand
ACCGGGGACCTCGCCCGGGCTCGACGGCTGGTCGTTCGAGGTCAGCTCCCGGTGTCAGGGGAGTGGGTGGAGATCACGACCGACGGTTTCGAGGCCGTCGCGCTGCAGCACGAGATCGACCATACCGACGGTTTGCTCTTCTTGGACCGCGTGAGCGGACCGCACGGGATACATCCTCGGCGGACCTATCTGTAGCCTGACGCCTGTCCCCGTAGCCCAACGGCAGAGGCAGGCGACTTAAAATCGCTCCAGTGCGGGTTCGAGACCCGTCGGGGACACCAGAGAGCCGGCTTCGACCGACAGCGCCCGCCGGGGAGGCGGGTAACGATCCGTGGCGAGCCGCCCGAGGCGGGAACTTCCCGTGACCGCCAACCTTTAGTCTGGTTACAGGGACCGTCCAAGGGGGCGGCGCAACGTGTTGGAGGAAGACGATGGCGAGCAACCCGGTGTTCGGCCGGATCGACAAGCAGATCAAACAGGGCGGCTACGCCGGCTTTGATCGTCGGCCTGCCCCGTCCCAGATGAGCGGTGCAACAGGCGTCCAGGACAACCTCTCTCCGGAGCAGCTCCAGGACATGTACAACCAGGGGTCGGCCGGTCCCGTCCAGATGGGGCGGCTGACCCTGGACGACGTGGTCATGAAGACCCTTGGGCTCTTTGCCGTCGTCGTCGCGGTCGGCGCCGTCTCCTGGTTCGCCGTGGACGGGAACCCCGGCCTGACCCTTCCGCTGCTGCTCGGCGGGATGTTCGGTGGGCTCGCGGTCGGCCTGGTCATCGCCTTCAAGAAGACCATCAGCGTGCCGCTGATCGTGCTCTACTCGGTGCTGGAAGGCGTCCTGGTCGGATCCATCAGCTCGGTCTTCAATACGGCGTATGACGGAATCGTCACGACCGCGGTGATTGCGACCGTATCCACGTTTGCCGGCATGTTCCTGGGCTGGAAGTTCGGCCTCATCAAGGTGACCGACCGCTCCCGCCGCATCTTCGGGATGGCGATCATGGGCTACCTGCTCTTCAGCCTCGTCAATGTGGCTGCGTCGTTCATGGGCGTCGGTGACGGCTGGGGCTTCGGCGGCAAGAGCGGCCTGCTCGGCATCGGCATCTCCGTGCTCGGCGTGGGCCTGGCGTCGTACTCGCTGGCGATCGACTTCGACTCGGTCGACCGTGCGGTGGCGGCCCAGCTTCCCGAGAAGTACTCCTGGCTGCTTGCCCACGGGCTGATCGTCACCCTCGTCTGGCTGTACCTCGAGATCCTGCGCCTGCTCGCCCGCATGCGCGAGTGACCCTGCGGCGTAACCCGAGATCACCTCTGGCCCCGGAGGTCTCGACCGAGCTGGAACGGCTGGTCGAGCGGTGGCGTCAGCTCCCGCTCGACCACGCGCTCTCGTATGCCGACCGCGTCCGCATGCTCGTCCAGTCCCTGGCCGACGGGGTCGCTGGGGCGAACGGCGTTGCGGCGTCAGTGGTTCCAGACTGTGGCCCGGCGACCCTGATGGACCAGCTCACCGTGATGATCTACGACGCCAGCGCCTTCGCAGTGACATCGACCTCGGGGACCTCAGCGTCAGGGACATTGACGCTCGCGCAGGATCTGGCGAGTCTGCGCCGCGAGCTGCGCTGACCGGCATACAGACCCCTCCTGCAGCGATGGGGTCAGGTGAGGCGTTCGTAGATGATGGCCATGCCCTGGCCGCCGCCGATGCACATGGTCTCCAGGCCGAACTGCCCGTCGCGAGCAGTCAGGCCGTTGAGCAGCGTGGTGGTGATCCGGGCCCCGGTGGCGCCGAACGGGTGGCCGAGCGCTATCGCCCCGCCGTGCACGTTCAGCTTGTCCGGGTCGATGCCCAGGTCGTCCATCGAGGCCAGAACCTGCACCGCGAAGGCCTCGTTGATCTCGACCAGGTCCATGTCGTTGATCGACATACCCGCTCGCGCGAGTGCCTGGCGGGAGGCTTCCACCGGGCCCATGCCCATGATCTCCGGAGAGAGGCCGGTCAGGCCGGTGGAGACGACGCGGGCCAGAGGCGTGAGGCCCAGCTCGTGGGCCTTGGTGTCGCTCATCACGACCACGGCGGCCGCACCGTCGTTGAGCGGGCAGCAGTTGCCAGCTGTGATGGTGCCGTTCTGGCGGAAGACGGGTTTGAGTGCGGCGACGGCCTCGAGGGTGACACCGGCGCGAGGGCCGTCATCGGTGGAGACGACGGTCCCGTCCGGCGTGGTGATCGGGGTGATCTCGCGGGCGAAGAAACCGTCGGCTATGGCCTTCTCGGCGCGGTTCTGGCTGCTGACGCCCCATTCGTCCTGGCGTGCTCGCGAGATGCCGCGCATCGTGGCGATGTTCTCGGCGCTCTGACCCATCGCCAGGTACACGTCGGGCATCAGCCCCTGCTCGCGGGGATCGGTC
>JANOHS010000366.1:0-8786 GCA_031406655.1 Micrococcales bacterium | reverse complement strand
GATCACCCGGGCGATGGAGCTCATCGCGGCCTCGCGGGTCGTCAAGGCTCGCCAGCGGGTCATCGAGTCCACGCCCTACGCGCGGGCGCTGACCCGGGCCGTGTCCGCGGTCGCGACGTTCTCCAACGTCGATCACCCGCTGACTGCCGAGCACCCCGAGGTGCGACGGGCGGCCATGGTGGTCATCACCAGCGATCGCGGCCTGGCCGGGGCGTACTCCTCGGCCTTGCTCAAGGAGAGCGAGAAGCTCGCCCGGAAGCTGACCGATGAGGGCAAGGAAGTCGTCCCTTACCTGGTGGGTCGAAAGGCGGTGGCCTTCTACAAGTTCCGCGGCCGCGAGTTCGCCCAGGAGTGGTCCGGCTTCTCCGACAGCCCGAGCTTCGAGGTTGCGCGCGAGATCGGCCAGCGGATCACCGACGACTTCATCAAGGACTTTGAGGCTGGCGGTGTCGACGAGGTCCATGTGGTGTTCACGCGGTTCGTCAGCATGGTCACCCAGGAGCCAGAGGTCATCCGGCTGCTGCCGCTCGAGGTCGTCGAGGGCACCGAAGCCCCCGAGGCTGACGAGGTCCTGCCCCTGTACGAGTTCGAGCCCAGCGCCGAGCAGGTGCTCGACGCGTTGCTGCCCAAGTACGTCACGTCCCGGTTGTTCAACGCGTTGTTGCAGTCGGCGGCCTCCGAGCTCGCGGCACGTCAGCGCGCGATGAAGTCCGCGACGGACAACGCCGAGGAGCTCATCCGCAAATACACCCGGCTGGCCAACCAGGCGCGCCAGGCCGAGATCACCCAAGAGATCAGCGAAATCGTCGGCGGCGCCGACGCCCTCGCGTCCGCCAAGTAAGAAGGTTGAGAGCTAATGACTGCCACTGCCACTGAGACCGCCGCGGGCACTCCCGCAGAGGGCGGGGTCGGGCGCGTCTCGCGCATCATCGGCCCGGTCATCGACGTCGAGTTCCCCGCCGACGCGATGCCGTCGATGTACAACCTGCTCACCGTCAAGGTGGAGCTGTCCGGCGAGACCAAGAGCCTGAACCTCGAGGTCGCCCAGCACATCGGCGACAACATGGTCCGCGCCATCTCGCTGCAGCCCACCGACGGCGTGGTCCGTGGCTCCGCGGTGAAGGACTCCGGTGGCCCCATCTCGGTGCCCGTGGGCGACGTCACGCTGGGGCATGTGTTCAACACGACCGGCGACTGCCTCAACCTCAAGGGCGACGAGAAGCACGAGATCACCGAGCGCTGGGGCATCCACCGCCCCGCGCCGGACTTCGACCAGCTCGAGTCCAAGACGGTCATGTTCGAGACCGGCATCAAGGTCATCGACCTGCTCACCCCGTACGTCCAGGGCGGAAAGATCGGCCTGTTCGGCGGCGCCGGTGTCGGCAAGACAGTGCTCATCCAGGAGATGATCGCCCGCGTCGCCAAGGACCACGGTGGTGTGTCGGTGTTCGCCGGTGTCGGAGAGCGGACCCGTGAGGGCAACGACCTGATCGTCGAGATGGAGGAGGCCGGCGTTCTGGGCCAGACCGCCCTGGTGTTCGGTCAGATGGACGAGCCGCCGGGCACGCGACTTCGCGTCGCCCTCTCGGCCCTGACGATGGCCGAGTACTTCCGCGACGTGCAGAAGCAGGACGTGCTGTTGTTCATCGACAACATCTTCCGTTACACCCAGGCCGGGTCCGAGGTCTCCACGCTGCTCGGCCGGATGCCCTCCGCCGTCGGTTACCAGCCCAACCTCGCCGACGAGATGGGCGTGCTCCAGGAGCGGATCACCTCCACGCGTGGTCACTCGATCACCTCGATGCAGGCGATCTACGTGCCTGCGGACGACTACACCGACCCTGCGCCGGCCACGACGTTCGCGCACCTCGACGCCACGACCGAGCTCTCGCGCGACATCGCCTCGCTGGGCATCTACCCGGCCGTCGACCCGCTGACCTCGACCTCGCGAATCCTGGACCCTCGCTACATCGCCCAGGACCACTACGACACCGCGGTCCGGGTGATCTCGATCCTGCAGCGAAACAAGGAGCTGCAGGACATCATCGCGATCCTGGGTATCGACGAGCTCTCCGAAGAGGACAAGATCCTGGTCAGCAGGGCCCGTCGCATCCAGCGCTTCCTGTCGCAGAACACCTATGTTGCCAAGCAGTTCACCGGTCTAGAGGGTTCCACGGTCTCGCTGGCAGACTCGATCGAGGGCTTCACCAAGATCGCGGACGGCGAGCTCGATGACGTCGCTGAGCAGGCGTTCTACATGTGCGGTGGCCTCGACGACGTCGAGCGTCAATGGGCCGAGATCCAGAGGAACCTCTGATCTCAGGTCTGTAAAACCTGACACCAGCCCCCGTTCATCAGTGGGGTTGCTCAGCTCAAGCCGCTTCCTGGGCCGATTCCGACCCCTGCGAGCGGCCTGAGCTGAGCAAAGGGCGTGGGCCTGGCTGTGGTACCTCGCCGGACCTCCGTGATCGGGCACGGCTTCGCCCGTTAGACTGCGGGAACGCGTTATTGAGAGGAGGATCCCGTTGAGCCAGTTGCAGGTCGAGCTTGTTGCCGCAGATCGCAAGGTCTGGGAAGGCCAAGCCACGCAGGTCAGCGCGCGCACCGTCGAGGGCGAGCTGGGGATCCTGCCGGGGCACACGCCGCTGCTCGGGATCCTGGTCAGCGGTGAGGTCCGGATCCATTCCACCTCGGGCCAAACCCACGCTGCCACGATCGACAGCGGCTTTCTCTCGGTCGAGCACGACCGGGTCACCATCGTTGCCGAGGCCGTCGACGCCTCTCGAATCCGCGCCTGACCGACGTGCATTACCTGCTGCTCACCAGCGAAATTCTGGTTGGCGGCGCCCTGCTCATCGTCGCGGCTCTGTTGGCCGCGGTATTCACCCGACGACGGTTGATAGCGCGCGGCAAGCCGCTGACGGTCTGCGCCTTGCGAGAGCCCCACGATCAGCGCTGGCGCTTCGGGCTGGCGCGCTACGGAACGACCGGCCTCGAGTGGTTCACCCTCCTGGGGTTCTCCCTGCGGCCGGCCCGGCAGTGGGAGCGCGGGCTGCTCGACATAGGGGCCGGCCAGCCCCTTGAGCCCGGGGAACGGCCCGAGATCCTGATACCCGTGGCCGTGAGGGTCGAGTGTCGCTATCGCCAGGCGCGTTTCGAACTGGCCCTCGCGCGGGCTCCGTACACCGCGCTGCGATCCTGGCTCGAAGCCTCACCGCCCGGGCGCGGCGTCTACGTCGCATAGGTCCGCGCCAGGTCGCTGGCGCAGGCGCCCGAGCCCGGGACGCTACTGCTGCTGCGGCTGCCCGGTCGGGCCCTTCTCCGGCTGCGAGGCCTTCTCGGGTTTCTCTGCCCGCCCGCCGCCCGGCGCCCAGAGCACGTCCCCGCCGATCTCGAGGTTGGCCACCCGCCCGAGGATGAACAACAGGTCTGAGAGACGGTTCAGGTACTTCGCCGTGAGCGCGTTGACCCCGCCTACTCCCTTGCCGCTGCCCTCAGGTGCCGGCTGGTCGCCATACCTCTCCAGCGCCGTCCATGCCGAGCGCTCGGCACGTCGGGCCACAGTCCGGGCCACATGCAGGTATGCCGACCCGGGAGTGCCGCCCGGCAGGATGAACGAGCGCAGCTTCACCAGCTCCTCGTTGAAGCGGTCGCAGTCGGCCTCGAGCTCGTCGACCCAGACCTCCTGTACCCGCAGCGGCGGGTACTCGTACCTGGTCGCCAGCGGCGTGCACAGGTCCGCCCCTACGTCGAAGAGGTCGTTCTGGATCCGGAGCAGCACTACGCGGACGTCATCGCGCAGGGCGCCGCAGGTGAGCGCCACGCCGATCGAGCTGTTCGTCTCGTCGGTGTCCGCGTAGGCCACGAGACGCGGGTCCGTCTTGGTGGTGCGGCTGAAGTCCCCGAGTGCCGTGCTGCCGTCATCGCCGGTGCGGGTGTAGATCCGTGTCAGGTTGACCATGGACACGATGCTCTCAGATGAACCACCGATAGGCTCACGCGGTGATGGAGCGGTTTCGTGTGGTCGGTGGCACCTGCCTCATTGGTGAGGTGTCGGTCGTGGGTGCCAAGAACAGTGCCCTGAAGCTCATGGCGGGCGCGTTGCTGGCCGTTGGCACGACCCGGCTGACCAATGTGCCCGCAATCCTCGACGTGGTCACCATGGCCGAGCTGCTTCGCCGGCTCGGGTGCACGGTCGACTACGACGCCGAGGCCGGGGTTGTATCCATTGACGTCCCGGACCGGATCGGCCACCGCGCCGACTACGACCTGGTGCGGACGCTGCGAGCCTCCATCTGCGTCCTCGGCCCCTTGGTCGCCCGTTGCGGGCAGGCAGACGTCGCGGTCCCCGGCGGCGATGCGATCGGGTCGCGCGGTCTGGACCTGCACGCCTCGGGTCTGGAGATGCTGGGGGCCGCGGTCCACGTGACACACGGTTACCTCATCGCCGAGGCGCCGCACGGACTGCACGGGGCTGACATCCGATTGGACTTCCCCAGCGTGGGTGCCACCGAGAACATCCTGATGGCAGCGGTTCTGGCCGTGGGGGTGACCCGGGTCACGAACGCCGCGCGCGAGCCCGAGATCGTCGATATTGCCCGGTTCCTCACCAACATGGGCGCCCGCATCCAAGGTGCTGGCACCTCGGTCATCGAGGTGGAGGGCGTCAGCGCCCTGAAGTCGGTCTCCCACGAGGTGGTAGCCGACCGCATCGCCGCTGGCACCTGGGCGTTCGCGGCGGCCACGACCGGTGGCGACGTCGAGGTTGTCGGAGGTGTGCCCGGGCATCTGGGCGCGACCCTGGACCGGCTGGCCGAGGCGGGTGCGGACATCACCACGACGGATCGCGGGTTCCGGGTGAGCGGGTCCGGCCGTCGATCTGCGTTCGACGTGGCCACGCTGCCCTACCCAGGGTTCCCCACCGACCTCCAGCCGTTTGCCCTGACGTACAACGCGGTCGCCCAGGGCAGCGCCATGATCACCGAGAACCTGTTCGAGGCACGCTTTCGCACCGTCCAGGAGCTTGCGCGTCTTGGTGCCGACGCCCGCGTCGACGGGCATCACGTCATGATGCATGGCGTCAGACGTCTTTCCGGTGCCCCGGTCGTGGCCAGCGACATCCGGGCCGGGGCAGCCCTGGTCATCGCAGGGCTGGTTGCCGATGGGATCACCACGGTCAGCGGGGCACACCACATCGACCGTGGCTACGCGGGCTATGCCGAGGCGCTGCGGGGGCTCGGAGCCGACGTCACCCGCGAACCGGACGAAGCGCCATACTTCTGAGGTTGACCGGTACCTTCGTCGGTATGTCACAGGAACAGACCGACCGCCCCAGCAGGGACCCCGTGTGGGTCATGCGCACGTATGCCGGCCACTCCAGTGCCGCCGCGAGCAACGAGCTCTACCGGCGGAACCTGAGCAAGGGCCAGACCGGCCTGTCGGTGGCCTTCGACCTCCCCACACAGACCGGTTTCGACCCTGACCACCCGCTCGCCAGGGGTGAGGTTGGCAAGGTCGGGGTGCCGATCTCGCACATCGGCGATATGCGGGCCCTCTTCGCAGATATCCCGCTGGCCCAGATGAACACCTCGATGACCATCAACGCCACCGCCATGTGGCTGCTCGCGATGTACGAGGTGGTCGCCGAGGAGCAGGCTGTGGCTGCTGGCAATGATCCTGCGGCCGCGGTCACGTCGCTGGCGGGGACGACGCAGAACGACATCATCAAGGAGTACCTCTCGCGCGGGACCTACGTGTTCCCGCCCCAGCCCTCCCTGCGGCTCATCACGGACATGGTGGCCTACACCGTGGCCGAGATCCCCATGTGGAACCCGACCAACATCTGCAGCTACCACCTCCAGGAGGCAGGTGCGACGCCGGTGCAGGAGATCGCGTACGCCATGTGCACCGCAATCGCTGTCCTGGACGCCGTGCGCGACTCCGGACAGGTCCCGCCGGCGCGTTTCGGTGAGGTCGTCAAGCGGATCTCCTTCTTCGTCAACGCCGGCGTTCGCTTCGTCGAGGAGATGTGCAAGATGCGGGCGTTCGTGCAGCTCTGGGACGAGCTCACCCTCGAGCGGTATGGCGTGACCGACCCCGCCCAGCGCCGATTCCGCTACGGCGTCCAGGTCAACTCGCTGGGGCTGACCGAAGCCCAGCCGGAGAACAACATCCAGCGAATTGTGTTGGAGATGCTGGCAGTCACCCTTTCCAAGGATGCCCGGGCGAGGGCGGTGCAGCTTCCGGCTTGGAACGAGGCGTTGGGGCTGCCGAGGCCGTGGGACCAGCAGTGGTCCCTGCGGATGCAGCAGGTGCTGGCCTACGAGTCCGACCTGCTCGAGTATGACGACCTGTTCACCGGGTCGGGCGTTGTCGAGGCCAAGGTTGCCGAGCTTCTCGTTGGAGCCAGAGCCGAGATCGACCGCGTCCAGGAGATGGGCGGGGCAGTGGCGGCTGTCGACTCGGGTTACATGAAGTCGGCCATGGTGGCCTCACACTCCTTGCGCCGCCAACGGATCGAGGCTGGCCAAGACATCGTGGTCGGCGTCAACAAGTTCGAGACAACCGAGCCCAACCCGCTGACCGCCGACCTCGATGCGGCGATCATGACGGTGAACCCCGACGTGGAGGCCAAGGCCGTGGCCGCGGTCGTCGCCTGGCGCCAGGACCGCGACTCCACCGAGGCCGGCGCTGCTGCTGCCGAGGCGGCGCTCGCCCGTCTGGTCAGGGACGCCCGGTCTGGAGCCAACCTGATGCCGGCATCTCTGGAAGCCGCCCGCGCGGGCGTCACCACCGGGGAGTGGGCTCAGGCGTTGCGCGACGTCTTTGGTGAGTACCGTGCGCCCACAGGGGTTTCCGGGTCCGTTGGAGTCAGCGATGCTGCCGCTGGGGGCGAGCTGACCAAGGTGCGCGAGCGCGTCCGCGCTACGGGCGAGGAGCTTGGGACCCGACTGCGCCTGCTGGTGGGCAAGCCGGGCCTGGACGGGCACAGCAACGGGGCCGAGCAGGTCGCCGTTCGCGCTCGGGATGCCGGTTTCGAGGTGATCTACCAGGGCATCCGGCTCACGCCCGAGCAGATCGTCGCCGCAGCTGTGGCCGAGGACGTTCACTGTGTTGGCCTCTCGATCCTGTCCGGCTCGCACATGGTGCTGGTACCGCGGGTGCTGGACGGCCTCGTGGCAGCCGGCGCCGGCGACCTGCCGGTCGTCGTGGGCGGCATCATCCCCGAGAGCGATGCGGACGCTCTGCGACGGCTCGGGGTCGCGGCGGTCTTCACGCCCAAGGACTTCGGGCTCACCCAGATCATGGGCGGCATCGTCGATGTCATCCGGGCCGCTCGTGACCTGTCCGCAGACGAGACAAACCTAGGTACCGTGCCGGACATCAACCGCCAAACCTAGGTGTCCTGCAATGTTCGGGCCCGCACGGTCCCTAGGTTTGAGGGGTCAGAACCCGCACGGTCCCTAGGTTTGCGGTTAGAAAAGGCGGGTGGTGATGTCGTCGGTGCCCTTGAGGGCGTCGTAGTCCAGAGTCACGCATCGGATTCCGCGGTCCTTGGCCAGGGTGCGAGCCTGGGGCTTGATCTCCTGGGCGGCAAAGACCCCGACAACAGGGGCCAGATGGGAGTCGCGGTTCATCAGCTCGAGGTAGCGGGTCAGCTGCTCGACGCCGTCGATGTCCCCGCGACGCTTGATCTCGACCGCAACCGTGGCTCCGGTTGCGTCCCTGCACAAGATGTCGACTGGCCCGATGGCGGTCATGTACTCCCGCCGGACCAGCGTGTAACCCTCGCCCAACGTGACGATGTGCTCGGCCAGGAGCCTCTGCAGGTGAGCCTCCACGCCGTCCTTGACCAGACCGGGATCCACGCCGAGCTCATGGTCCGAGTCGTGCAGCACCTCGTACAGGCGCACCCGGAGCCGGTCCTCGGACCTGGCGTGCTGGACCACCCAGACCGACTCGACGCCGTCGGCAACCTCATGCTCCTCAGGGGCGACCTCGGCCATCGCACAAGGTGGTGACATCCAGTTCAGCGGCTTGTACGAACCACCGTCGCTGTGGACGAGGACGGACCCGTCAGCCTTGACCAGCAGCAAGCGGGTCGCCAACGGCAGATGGGCCTGGAGCCGCCCTTCGTAGTCCACGCTGCACCTCGCTATGACCAGTCGCACGGCGGGCAGCCTACCGAGTCGACCGGGCCAAAGGGGCATACGCCCGTCCCCGTATGCCGGGTGCCACCGTTGGTGGCGGATCTGACAGATGCCGGCGGGGGCGCCTCTCACCTGCGCCCTCGCGCTCTGGCAGACTCGCCACATGGCTCGTGACATCGCAACCGTTGGCGTGATCGGACTCGGCACCATGGGTGCAGGCATCGTGGAGGTGTTCGCCCGTAACGGTCTTGACGTCGTTGCGGTCGAGGTATCCCCTGCTGCGATCGAGAAAGGCCAGGCGGTCCTGAGGCGCTCGACCGACCGGGCGCTCTCTCGCGGCAAGCTGACCGAGCAGGCGCAGACCGAGCTGCACGACCGGATTCGCTACACCTCCGACCTCGCCGACCTCGCCGGGTGCGACCTCGTCGTGGAGGCAGTGCCCGAGCAGCTCGATCTCAAGCGCGACACCTTCGCCAGGCTGGACCAGAT
This sequence comes from Micrococcales bacterium, assembly GCA_031406655.1. Lineage (GTDB taxonomy): Bacteria > Actinomycetota > Actinomycetes > Actinomycetales > Dermatophilaceae > UBA4719. The sequence goes on along the minus strand of JANOHS010000366.1, from coordinate 147 downwards.
AGTGAAGCCGGACGCGATACTCGCCACCAACACCTCCAGCCTGTCGGTCACCGAGATCTCGGTTGCCACGCAGAACCCGCGCCGGGTCGTCGGCATGCACTTCTTCAACCCCGCACCGGTGCTGAAGTTCGTCGAGGTCATCCGGAC
>JANOHS010000362.1:0-3551 GCA_031406655.1 Micrococcales bacterium | reverse complement strand
CCGCACCCATGGTGATGGGGTCGTCGACATCGCCCTGGAGGTGCCGGACGTGGACCGGTGCATCGAGCACGCGCGTTCCACCGGTGCGACGGTCGTCCAGGAACCGCAGGACATCAGGGACGAGCACGGCACCGTCCGGATCGGTGCGATAGCTGCCTACGGCGACACCCGGCATACCCTCGTGGACCGATCCGGTTACCACGGGGTCTATCTGCCCGGCTATGTCGAGCGGACCTCGGGCATCCTCAGGCGTGAGGGTGCGCCCAAGCGGCTCTTCCAGGCGCTCGACCACGTCGTGGGCAACGTGGAGCTCGGCAGGATGGACACCTGGGTGACCTACTACAACAAGGTCATGGGCTTCGTGAACATGGCCGAGTTCGTCGGGGACGACATCGCAACGGACTACTCCGCACTGATGAGCAAGGTGGTGGCCAATGGCAACCACCGCGTGAAGTTCCCCCTGAACGAGCCGGCGGTGGCCAAGAAGAAGAGCCAGATCGACGAGTTCCTGCAGTTCTACAAGGGACCCGGCGTCCAGCACCTGGCCCTGGCCACGGGTGACATCCTGGCCACCGTCGACGCCATGCGGGCCGAGGGCGTGGAGTTCCTGAAGACCCCGGACTCGTACTACGAGGACCCGGCCCTTCGTGAGCGGATCGGCAACGTGCGCGCCCCGATCGAGGAGCTGCAGAAGCGCGGCATCCTGGTCGACCGCGACGAGGACGGCTACCTCCTGCAGATCTTCACCAGGCCCACCGGCGACCGCCCCACCGTGTTCTTCGAGATGATCGAGCGCCACGGCTCGCTCGGCTTCGGCAAGGGCAACTTCAAGGCGCTGTTCGAGGCCATCGAGCGCGAGCAGGAGCGCCGGGGCAACCTCTAGGGCCCGCCGACCCTCCGAATGAGCGGCGTTGACCCGGCTGGTCGCTTCTCGTGACAGGGTAGGTCCCATGACACAGCCATCCGGGTGGTACGAAGACCCACAGGACCCCAGCCAGCTTCGCTACTGGGATGGTGTGATCTGGTCGAGCCACGTCACGCCGAAGGTCTCGCCGACCGTTGGGCAGTCCAACATCGGTATGCCGTACGGCGTCACCCCCGCCTCCGCGCGCCCAGAGGCCCCCGGATCGCACGGTGCCCAGGGCCCGCCCGCGAGTCAGCGTGGTTATGACGACCCCTCGGCGAAAGGGCAGGTGCCGCAGGGCGGTCAGTGGCCGGCATACGGGCAGTCTCCGGGACAGCTCCCGGCGCCGCCTCTCGGCTGGGCGCCGCAGCGGGCGACCACCCCTGACGGCGCCGTCCTGTCCGGTTGGTGGAAGCGTGTTCTCGCACGGCTCATCGACAGCATCATCGTGTGGATAGTGGCGCTGCCGTTGACCTTTGCCCCGATGGAGCGCGCGGCGACGACCTTTGCGGACTTCTTCCGGCAGGTCGTGGCAGCCGCGGAGGCCGGCAGCTCGACGCTTCCTACGCAGCCCACGGCCGAGCTGGCCGGCCCGCTCCTGCAGGTGAGCCTGACGGTGCTGGCGCTCTACCTCGTCTACGAGATCGCGTTTCTGACCCGGACCGGTGCCACTCCCGGCAAGCGGGCCCTGGGGATCAGCGTCCGTCTGAGGGACAAGCCGGGCCCTCCGCCGCTGGCCGCTGTGCTGAGGAGGACGGCCGTCAAGGAGGCCGGCAACCTCGTCGGGTCTGTTCCGGTGGTCGGCCTGCTCGGTTCGCTGTTCGGCCTGATCAACGTCCTGTGGCCGCTGTGGGATGACAAGAAGCAGGCCATCCATGACAAGGCCGGGGCCACCAACGTCGTGGTCGGGTCCCAGACCAGGCGCGACACCTGACGGCTGGCCGAGGCCCTTGTCCTGCGCCTTGGCTGGGACCCAGGCTCAGGCTCAGGCGAGGGAGAGGAAGAGCTTCTCCAGTGTCTTGATGTCCACGGACTCCTGGCCGTTGGACTCGGTCAGACACGTCTTGAGCCCGGTGGCGATGATGGCGAAACCGGCACGGTCCAGGGCGTGGTTGACCGCAGCGAGCTGGGTGACGACGTCCTGGCACTCGCGGCCCTCCTCGATCATCCGCAGGATGCCGCCGATCTGACCCTGGGCCCGGCGCAGCCGGTTCACCACGGCGACCATGTCTTCCGGGTTCAGCTCAACCATCGTGGCTCCTTGAGATCGTTGTTGCGAGTGCGGGGAGTGCTGCGGTGCCGCAAGTCATCTGTCTGCGACTGCGTGGGTGACGGTGTCCAGCACCGCCGTGAGCCGTTGCCCAACCTCGTCCGCGACGAAGGTCAGGGCGTCATTCTTGGTCAGGGACACGATAACGCTGGGGTCGAGGGCCTCGACCACCGTTGTGTCGTCGTCAAGGGCGCGGATCACGACGTTGCATGGCAGTAGCAGCCCGACTGACGGCTCGACCTTCAAGGCGGCGTGCGCGAGCGGTGGCCGGCAGGCACCCAGGATGACCTGCGCCGGGACGTCGACGTCCAGCTTGGCCTTCAGGGTGGCTTGCATGTCGATCTCGGTCAGGATGCCGAAACCCTGGTCGGTCAGGGCCGCGCGTGTGGCCGCGAGCGTGTCGGCGAAGGGTCGGCGAACCGTGGTGGTGAGTGCGTAGGACAACTGGGCTCCCTTGTGGTTATGCCCCAAACGATACCTGAGGGGGTATGGGGATGAACGCGTTGCCACCGTCGAACATTCCGTTCACCGGCGCAAGCGGCCTCGCCATCGAGCTCGGAACGCAGAAGTCGCCAGCCGGAACGAGATCCGGCTGGCGAGCTTCTGCGGATGGGGCTACCTCACCCCACTCGTGACTAGATGAAGATTACCTGGGCGCCGTCTGAGATCTCGATGAAGTCGGTCGCCGTGATGATGCCCTCGACGTCGTCGTAGAGGTCCTTCTCGGTGAGCTTGTTCATGTCAGCCGACAGTTTGCAGGCCCAGAGGTGTCCGCCGGACGCCACGATCTGGTCAAGGAAGTCGGGGACCTCGGGCACGTCGAGGTCGGCGATGGTCTTCTTCATCTTCTTCGTGCCCATGGCGGTCATTCCCGGGAGCCCGCCCAGGCCCTGGGGCATGTGGGTCGCGGTGTTGCCCAGCATGGTGAACTTCAGGTCACCCATGGTCTTCTTGGTGATCATGTCGAAGCCCCAGAAGGTGAAGAACAGGTGGACCTCGGCGCCCTCGCCGAGGGCCGCGTTGGCCAGGATCAGAGCCGGGTAGGCCATGTCCAGGTTTCCCTTGGAGCAGATGAAGGCAATCTTGCGTCCGGCGGCGGCCTCGGAGTCGAAGTTCGGGACGATAGCCGGAGACGCGTCTGTGGCAGTCATGATGATGCTTCCTTTGGTAGTCGGAAAGTGGGGCTAGACGCAGCCGTGCGGCTTGGGCAGGCCGGCGACGTAGGACATCTTCTTGGCGGGCTTCTGGGGGAACAACGCGAAGAGCTCCTTGATCGGCATACCTCCGACGGTGGACACCCGGCGCAGGCCCGCGGTCTCGCCCTTTTCGTCGAAGTCCTTGCGCAGGAAACGGATCACGTTCCAGTGGGCATCGGTC
>JANOHS010000354.1:0-12014 GCA_031406655.1 Micrococcales bacterium | reverse complement strand
CCAGCGTAGGACCGGCGAGGCCATCCCCGTGGCGTTTTGTCAGGAGTTCGAAAGTGACCCAGACCACATCACGACAGCGGCGGGGGGGCGGGGGGGGCTCTGCCCCCCCGGGGCCCCCGCCGCTGTCGTGATGTGGTCTGGGTCACTTTCGAACTCCTGACAAAACGCCACGGGGATGGCCTCGCCGGTCCTACGCTGGCGCTGCATCGAAGAAGTGCCCGGATACCCGGACATGCACCGGTGAGCCAAGTTCATGATGTCCGAGCGAGAAGAGGAAAAGGCATGACCATGACAGCCCCAAGTACGGGAACTTCGGCGGGCGCTTCCCCAGCCAGACCCGGCCCCCTGAGCAAGGTGGCCGCAGGCTTGGTCATGCTGGTTGGCGCCGGCTTGGTCGCGTTGACGCTGATCAGCAACCTGTTCGCCGTCGGGCCCGCCTTCGAGGACCTGATCACCGACTTCCGCCCGGCCCTGACCCAGGCGTCGATCGACACTGCGAAGGCAGACATTGCCGGCATGTCAGCGGTGCAGGAGGAGTTCACCACCAAGCTTGCCCCCGCGCTGAGCCAGCAGCTGAAGATGACCCCCGCTCAGTTCGACGGGTTCGTCTCTGCGCAGTTCCCGGCCGTGGCCGCGGGCATGGCCGCACTGCCCACCGTCGTCCCCACGTTCGACGGCCTGATCAACACCCTGGACAAGCAACGGCCGCTGTTCGCATCGGCCGACGCCATCCCCACCGAGAGCCTCCCGGCGACGACCGTCCCGTGGGCGCTGCTCGGCGCGGGCATCCTGGTGTTCCTCATCGGACTTGCGATGCTGCGCTCGCCGAAGGCCGGCGGCGCAGTGGCGCTCGTGGTGGGCCTTCTGCTGGTGGTCCTGCCGCTGGTCCTGTCGCTGCCCGGAAAGGCATCCGACGCCGACCAGCTGAACGCCAACCTCGCGCCCGTCTATAACCAGACGCTGGTGGACAACGCGGCCGGGGCGCTCGGCACGATCGGCGCCATGGGCGGGGAGATGCAGACCAAGATGCTCCCGGCCCTGGCCACGCAGCTGAAGATGTCGCCAGAGCAGCTGCAGACCTTCCTCGGCAGCAACTTCCCAGCCACCGCGAAGGCCCTGCAGACGATGCCCGCCTCGATGGAGCGCTTCAACGGACTGGTGAAGGTCTTCGATGAGAACCTCGGCAACTACGAGACCCTCAAGCCGGTGGGGCTGGAGCGACTGATCCTCATCCTGATGGTTTCCGGCGGGGTGGTCCTGACGCTCGGCGCAGTGAGTGTGGTAGCGAGCCGCAAGAAGTAACAGCGAACGCAGAAACCCCCCGCCGGGAGCCGATTTGGTTCCCGGGGGGGGTTTCGTCGTGGGACCAGGCAGTATCAGCCCGGCTCCGGGCCGACGTGGGCGTCGAGCCAGCCGACCAGGGGTTTCGAGGCACGTAGCACTGTGACTACCCTGGTCTTCGCCTCGGCCGTGGCCAGCCATGGTTCGACCGGCCACTGCTTCCAGGTGACCAGGCCCTTCAACCGCAGCAGCTCGATCCTGGGGTGATCCTTCGGATAGCCGCGCGGGGCCGTGGTCAAGGTGTCTCCCGCGGTGATCGTCAACCCGGCCTCACGGGCCTCGTCCACGATCTTCAGCAAGGCATTTCCGGGCAGGTCCAGAGCCACGGCGCGGCGGTATCTGGCCAGCTGGTTGCGGGCGAAGACGTAGGTGCCGCTGGCCACGGCGAGCCCGTCGGCGGAGACCTGCAGATAGCCATGACCGGCCAACGTGGCCCCGATCTGGGTCTTGTACGGGGTCTTGTCCGGGCTGAACCGGATGTCACGGTAGGGACGGAAGATCTTCCCGTCCCCGAACTCGTCGAAGAGCTCGACCAGCAGAGCCTCCATCGGCCCGCGCGCCTGTTCGTCGTAGGTCTTCTTGTGTGCCTGCCAGTAGCTCTTGGAGTTGTCCACCTCCAGACCATCGAAGAAGGCAAGGGCCGCATCGGTCCAGCCGTGAAAGGTCATGCCGGTCCTTTCATCGCAGTGAGGCCAGCCGAAGAGCCAGTTTCCGGAGCTCACTGACCCAGAGCACCGCGCTGGCCATGGCGATGCACAGGAGCCACTGCTCGACGGTGAGCGAGGTGGTGCTGAAGGCGTTGTTGAGGAACGGCAGGTTCACCACCGCGACCTGCAGCGCGCCGGAGAGGGCGATGGCCCCCCACAACCACGGGTTGGCGAACAGCCGGTGGAAGGCGGATGCCGTCTCCGAACGAGCGTTGAGGGCGTTGAAAAGCTGAGCGAACACCAGCACCGTGAAACCTGCCGTCCGTGCGGTGTCGAGGGACTGACCACCCTCGATGAGCCCCCCGGGCAGGCACGCGTCGATCGTGAGGAGCGTCGCGGCCGCCATCACGAGGCCGACCAGGAGAACGCCGGCCCACATCTGCCGGTCGATGACGCGGTCCTGCAGAGCCCGCGGAGGCTGGCTCATGACGTCCTCGGTCTCAGAGTCCATGCCGAGGGCAAGTGCGGGAGCGCCGTCCGTCAGCAGGTTGATCCACAGGATCTGGGTGGCGAGCAGGGGGAGCACCAACACACCGTCGCTTTGCGAAAGACCGATCACACCGGCGAGGACGACACCGAAGAAGACGGTCATCACCTCGCCCATGTTCGAGGACAGCAGGTAGCGGAGGAACTTCTTGATGTTCATGAAGATGCCGCGGCCTTCGCGGACCGCCCGGACGATGGTGGCGAAGTCATCATCGGCGAGGATCATCCTCGAGGCTTCCTTGGTGACCTCGGTGCCTGTCTGGCCCATCGCGATGCCGATGTCGGCGGACTTCAGAGCCGGCGCGTCGTTCACCCCGTCGCCGGTCATCGCCACGACCTGACCATCGCCCTGGAGGGCGTCCACGATCCGCAGCTTGTGCTGGGGGGTGACCCTCGCATACACCGCGTTGTGGCGCACGGTCTCACGGAACCGCTGCTCGTCGAGCTGGTCGAGCTCGACACCCGAGACGGCCGCTCTCCCGTGCTCGGCGATGCCAAGGTCGCCGGCGATCCGCGCCGCGGTGAGTGGGTGGTCGCCGGTGATCATCACGACCCGGACCCCCGCGCGGCGGGCCTCGGCGATGGCCACGGCTGCCTCCGGGCGAGGCGGGTCGATGATCCCGACCATGCCCGCGTAGACCAGGTTCTCCTCGAGCGACTCGTCCAGCTCAGGCGGGACCGTCACCTCGAGCGGCCGGTACGCCACGGCCAGGGTGCGGAACGCCTCGCCCGAGAGACGCTCGACGTCGCTGACGATCTGCCCTCTTCGCGTGTCGTCCAGGGCCTCCACCTTGTCGCCGATCTGGACGTGCGAGCAGCGTCCGAGCAGCACGTCGGGGGCGCCCTTGGTGACGACGGCGAGCTTGCCGGCACGCTGGGTGTCCGACTCCAGGCTCGTCATCAGCTTGCGCTCGGAGGTGAAGGGGATCTCGCCCACCCGCTGGAACCGCTGGGCACTGCGCTCCCGGGTTCCGAGCTTGACCTCAGCCACCAGGAAGGCGGCCTCGGTGGGGTCGCCCTGGATCACCCACTCCCCGTCGTGCTCCTGCAGGGTTGCATCGTTGGCGAGACTGCCCCCGCGCAGGACCAGTGCGGTCGCTCGCCAGAGCGCGCTGTCCTCGTCCACGGGTTGCCCTTCGTGCTCGATCTTCCCCTCTGGGCGGTATCCCGCACCGGTCACCACGACCTCACCCACGGCACTGACGACCCTTCCGATGGTCATCTCGCCCTTGGTCAGCGTGCCCGTCTTGTCAGAGCAGATCACCGAGGCCGAGCCAAGGGTCTCGACAGAGGAGAGCTTCTTGACGATGGCGTTGTGGGTCGCCATCCGCTGAACACCCAGTGCGAGCACGACCGTGAGGATGGTGGGCAGCCCCTCCGGCACGGCTGCCACCGCCAGCGACACCCCGAGGAGCAGCGCGGTAGCGACGTCATCGACGCTCTCAACTCCGAAGAAGGCGAAGATCGTGGCCGTCACGACCATGGCGATCACCACCACGGCGATCCCGAGCATCCGCCCGACCCGCCCGATCTCGCGCTCCAGCGGGGTCGGGTCCTCCTGGGTCTCGTGCAGCAGGTCAGCGATCTGGCCCATCTGGGTCGCCATCCCCGTGCCGGTCACCACCGCACGGCCGACGCCCTGGGTGACGGCGGTGCCGTTGAATACCATGTTGAGACGGTCTCCGAGCGCCGCCGGCTGCTGCAGGGTGCGAGCGTCCTTGAGGACCGGCTCGCTCTCACCGGTCAGCGATGCCTCCGAGACCTTCAGCGTGGCGGCCGACACCAGCCGTGCGTCGGCCGACACCGCCTCGCCCTCAACCAGCACGAGAAGGTCCCCCGGCACCAGCTCCCTTGCGGGCAGCCGGAGCTGCACGCCACCCCGCACCACCGTGGCCGTGGTGGCACTCATCCGCTTCAACGCCTCGACGGCATGCTCTGCGCGCGCCTGCTGGGCGTAGCCGAGAACTGCGTTGAGCACGACGATGACCGCGATGACGATGGCATCGAAGGGCCAGCCCGAAGCCCCCTCGACCACCCAGACCGCGAGCGAGATGACGATGGCGGCGAAGAGCAGGTAGATGAGCGGGTCCGCGAACTGCCTGACGAGCTTTCGCCAGGCGGGCACCGGCCTTGCGGCCGAGATCTCGTTCGGCCCGGCCGACTCCAGACGCAGGGCTGCCTGTGAAGCCGTCAGACCGAGGTTCGGGTCGGTCTGCATCTGCAGGACGACGGCGCTTGCCTCAAGGAGCGAGGGGTCGGTGTCCGGTGTGGCGAGCGTCCACTCCGCCATCAGCATCAGCTGACCGGCCCGTAGAGTCCCGGCCCGGCGATGTCCAGGCTCTCCAGGAACGGTCGCGCGGCCTGATAGCCGCCCTCGATGAGCATGGCCGTGTGGTCGAACTCCAACGGCGAGACGCGGTGGATGGCAGGGCCGGGCAGATAGACGACCGGCACCCGCGCGGCGGCCAGGGGCGCCTCCAGCGCCGACTGCATCCGCATCGTCACCATGGCCGAGAACAGCAGTGCCTCGGCAAGGGTCGCGGGCGGCGATGGTATGCGGCCGGGGAAGACGGCGTCGAGGACGACGAGCGACTGCGCTCCCATGGCCAGGGCCTGGGTGACCGGGACGTTGGCCACGACCCCGCCGTCGTACAGCTGCCTGCCGTCCACGGTCACCGTGGCGAAGATCCCGGGAATCGCCGTGCTGGCCAACAGAGCCTGGAGCAGCTCTCCCTTCGAGAGGACGTGCGGAGCCGCAGTCGCGACGTCGGTGGCCACCGCGGCGAAGGGAAGCGTCAGATCCGCGAAGGTTGCCCCTGTGCGCAGGTAGGTGTTGATCACCTTCTGCACGCCGGTGTTGGGAAACAGATGGGTGTGCTCGTGCTGCAGCGTTCGGATCTGCGCCAAGGGTCCTCCCGGGAACACCATCCCCCGGGTGATCCGTGGCCAGATGCGGCTCAGAGTGTTGGCGGCACCCTTGGCGTCGAGCGCGACGACCGCGCCATTGAGCGAGCCAACCGAGGTGCCGACCACCAGGTCGGGGAAGACCTCGAGCTCGGTGAGTGCACGCAGCATCCCCACCTGGACCGCGCCCAGGCTGCCACCACCGCCCAGAACGAAGCCGACGGGACGCGGTAGCGCCAACCCGCTTGCCATGCCGTCAACCCTGCCACAGGTCGTATCGGCGTGATGGCAGGAAAGGAGGTAGCCGACGGTCAGCTTCGGTCACCCGTCTGGTCCATCAGGAGGTCAGTGACTCCAGGAGCTCGCGGACCTTGGCGGAGGTGGGTACCCGGCCGGTCATGACGACCTTTTCATCGACCACCAGCCCGGGGGTGGACATGACGCCGTAACCCATGATCGCGGCGAAGTCGGTGACCTTCTCGATCTTGGCCTCGATGCCCATGGCGGTGACGGCTTCTCGGGTGACGCGCTCGAGGTTAACGCAGTTGGCGCAGCCGGACCCGAGAATCTTGATGATCATGGCGATCTCCTTGCTGTTGCAGGCGGACTGTGGGATCTCAGGCCGGGATAACGGCGTTGAAGAGGTAGCCGACGGCGACGATCCCGGTGCCCGTGACGGCCACGAACGTGAGGATCAGCTGGGGCTTGAGGACGCGTCGCAGCAGGATGAGCTCGGGCAGGCTGAGGGCGACCACGGCCATCATGAACGCGAGCAGGGTGCCCATCGGCAGGCCCTTGTCGTGCAGGGCCTCCACGAGGGGAAGGATGCCGGCCGCGTTGGAGTACAGCGGTATGCCGATCAGGACGGCGATCAGCACGGCGAAGGGGTTGCCGGCACCGGCATACCGGGTGAAGAGGTCCTCCGGTGCCCAGCCATGGATCGCGGCGCCCAGCCCGATCCCGACCAGCAGGTATGGCCAGATCTTGCGCAGGATCACCCCGACCTCCTCGACGCCCATCTGGATCCGGTCGTCCCAGGTCAACCCCGCGGCGGGGTCGATGGCCTGCCCGCCCAGGCGGGTCTCGAAGACGAACGGCTCGACCCACCGTTCGAGGTTCAGCTTCCCGAGGGTGAACCCGGCCACGACCGCGATGACCAGGCCGGCGCCCACATAAAGCAGGGTCGGCCCGATCCCGAACAGCCCGAACAACAAGGCGATCGCAACTTCGTTGACCAGCGGGCTGGCGACCAGAAAACTCAGCGTGACCCCCAGGGGGACGCCGGCCGCGACGAAGCCGATGAAGGCCGGGACGGCGCTGCACGAGCAGAACGGGGTGATCACCCCGAGGCCGGCGGCCATCACGTTGCCGACGCCCTCACGCTTGCCCCCTAGCAGTGCCCGCGTGCGTTCGACGCTCATGAACGAGCGCAGCACCGTCACGGCAAAGATGATCCCGACCAGCAGCAGCGCGATCTTGATGGAGTCGTAGAAGAAGAAGTGCACGCCTGAGCCCAACCGGCTTGCGGGAGACAGTCCGCCCACGTCGTACACCACCCAGTCCCACAGCGGCAGGTTGACCTCGTAGAGCGCGAACCACCCCAGGGCGGCTGTGCCCAGACCCACCCACCGCCGCGTGGGCGTCGTGGGGCGCAGCCGCTCGGCGACGCTCATGCCGACACCGTCATCTCCGCGCCGGGCAGCGCAGCCCGCATCCGCTCGGCCGCGTCATGCGCCAGCGCGTAGTCGATCCAGCGGCCACGCCGGCTGGCGGTGACCAGGCCAGCCTCGCGCAGCACCTTCAGGTGGTAGCTCAGCAGGTTCCCGGCGATCGGGATCTGCTCCTGGAGCTTGCACACGCACTGCGGGGCATCGGCCAAGGTGGCCAGCACCGCCCAGCGCACCGGATCGGCAACGGCCTGCAGCACAGCCAGCGGCTGTGCTGCAGGCCCGCTCATATCAATGCGCGTTGTATCAGTCACACTTGAACTATAGGACGTTCCCGGGCTGCCGACCGCGAGGTGAGGCGCAGATCACGTGCTCGCAGCGGGAGACCATGCGGCCCCGCGGTTGGCGCGGCCCGGGCCGCCGCGGCCCTGACGTTCGCCATTGACCTGGTCGGTGATCCGCTCGGTGAGCGAGCTCTTCATCGCGTCGGCCTGAGCCTGGGTCAGGGTGCCGTCCTTGACGGCTGTGGCGAGGTCGGCCTCGGCGGAGGCGACCATGGCTTTGACGAGGGTGTCAACGCTGACCTTCTGGTCCTTGGCGACGTCCGCCAGGCTCTTGCCGCTCTGAACCGCGGCGTAGAGCTCGTCGGTGGTCATGCCCAGGGCCTTGGCTGCGGCGTCATGGGAGGACTGGGTCAGGCCCATCCCGCCGAAGCCGCCGGAGCCGCGCATTCCGCCCATGCCGGCCATGCCGCCCATCCGCGGCTGGCTGTCCAGTGTGCCGGCGACCTTGTCGGCCTGCGCCTGGGTCAAGGTGCCGTCGGTGACCAGGCCGCTCAGCGCGGTCTTGATGTGGGCGAGCCGGCTGGTGACCACGTTGTCGGAGGTGGTGGCCGAGGCCGGGGTGATGGCGACGGCGGCGGCGCCGCCCGTGACGAGCAGGCCGGTGAGAATGAGGCCGGTGGTGCGCTTGCGCATGGTATTTCTCCTTGAGGTCGGGTGCTTCGTGTTACCGATGCTCGACGGCGAGGCTGTGACGCCAATGTGCGCGATGTGTACGTCGTGTGGAGATCCGTCCCGCGCGACCAACGGCCCCTTGCCACGCCGTAAGGGTCGCCGGCGTGTTAACTGGCCTGGTGAACAGGCGCTGGGTCGAACGGACCTCGCGAACTCGGATCAGACGTTTCGGAACGGGTCGTTCCTGATCACCGTCACCGGACTCACCTACGGCGAACGGGAGATAGGCGTGGATGCGGCCGCGGAGTCACGTGGAGTGAGCGCCTACAAGCCCAAGAACGGCCAGTTCATCGTGTTCTACGTCAAGGCGACCCGCGTGGGGTTCGCGCGAGCGTCAATGCCCAGCGCGAGCAGCACCCTGACGGATGCCGCTGGCAGGACGTATGCGGCGGCTGGTCCCTACGTTGGCGCCTTGGGGCAAGGACTTGACGAGGATCAGCTACTGGGCACGACCCGCTCTGGTTGGTTCGCCTTCGACGCACCGGAGTCCGTCACGCTTCTGAGGACTCTGAACGTGCGGTCCGATCCGCACCCGGGCACGACCAACCCGCCGACTCTTGTCCGGTTTGGATGAGCGGGTCTTCCGCGACCCTGCAGGATCCGGGCAGTCCCGCTACTCCGGGACGACAACGGCGTATGCGCGAGTGACCCCGCCTGAGATGTTCGTGAGGTCGACGCTGATCGCGTTGCCGACCAGGGGTGAGGCGCCGTTGACCGTGACAGTGCCGTCGCAGGGAACCTGCCCGCTGGACAGTAAGCGCTGGTCTTCCGCGGTGCTGGGCCTCGAGTCGAGTACCTCGTAGGTCACGGCGGCTCCCGGTGCTGAGGCCGAGCATGCCGCGCGCACCACGTAGCTGCCCTTGTTCGGGGCCTGCCACAGCGTCCTTGTGTGGGAACGGGGCACGTAGATCGCACGGGCGACCTCGCCGGCGCTCTTGCGCGGAAAGGTCAAGTCTGTGCTCGTCGGTGCCGTGGCCGGCGTGGTCGCGGCAACTGCCGGTGACGTGGTGATCGCCTTGGTTGCGGTTGTGACCGTTCCCGGGTTCACAACCCCGCCCGCAGGAGTCGTCGCCGTGACTGAGCATGAGCCCACCGCCAGCACGGTCACAGCCGCCAGCGCAGTTGGCCCAAAACGTGTCATGACCGGGACCATACCCGGAGCGTGGGTCACGGCAGATTCAACCGCATGAGCAGGCGGGGGAACCCACCTGAGACCGAGCCGGTGTCGGCGGCCTTGGCGAAGCCGGCTCGCTCGAAGAGCGTGCGGGTACCCACGTAGGCCATCGTGACGTCGATTTTCTCGCCCTTGTTGTCCACCGGATAGCCCTCGATCGCCGGCGCGCCCTGTGACCGAGCGTACGCCACGGCACCGTCGAGCAAGGCGTAGGAGATGCCCCTGCCGCGGTGGCCGGGACGAACTCGGATGCACCACACCGACCAGACGGCCAGGCCGTCGATATGCGGGATCTTCGTGGACCGTGCGAAGGGCAGCTCCGATCGGGGAGCGACGGCGGCCCACCCAACGACCTCGCTGTCCTCGTAGGCCAGCACACCGGGCGCGACCATGCGGCTGCAGAGCTTCCTGACGTACTCGCCCCGTGCTGGTCCGACGAGCTCACGGTTGGTCTTCGAGTCGAGCCGATGACTGAGGCACCAGCACACCGAGGAATCGGGGTTCTTGGGCCCGAGCATGGCCGCGACGTCCTCGAACACTGCCGCCGTCGCGGGCTTGACCTCGATGCTCACGCGGGCATGCTAGCTCCTGGTCCGCACCGCCCATGATGATGCGGCGGTCAGGGTCTCTTGCGATAGGTCTGCCAGTCACCGATCGCGGCTAGTCGACGGCGTTGCTGGGCTGCGGCGGCGGTGTCGAGGCCGTGGTCTCGCTGCTCGAGGCGCCCGATGACGCGTTCGCGGTGGTCGACCGGGTTGTGGTCGTCGTACTTGAACTTGGCGTCCACCGTCTGGACCGCTAGCCGTAGCCCGCGCACACCGGGCAGCATGTGCCCGTACGGTGGCTCGTCGACCGCCATCATGGCGTGGCCGCCCTCGGGCTGGAAGTCGGCGAGCTGCGCGGCGAGGATGTCGGCCTTGCCCTGGGAGTCGTCGACGATCGTGGGCCGGCAAACGAGCTGCACGGAGGCGTAGTAGCTGGTCGGGACGCCGTCCTCGCCCGGGCCGCCGGCCTTCGCCCGCCAGTAGGTCGGGATGTAGGCGTTATGCGCTGCTGCACATAACACCTATTCGGCTCAGCCCCCGGTTATGTGCAGCCCGGTGGGAGGCCCTCGCTTGGCGTGACGAATGCCTGTGGTGCAACTGCGCATAATCACAGGTCTTGCAGGAAGGCGAGGAGCCGGTCGCCGGGCTGGAATCGTGTCGGAGCGGGACTGGGATCGTCGAGGTGCTGCAGCACGGCTTCCTTGGCCGCGAGGTCGGCTTCGAGGTACTGATGGGTGACGGCCGGGCTGGAATGTCCGAGCCACAAGGCGATGGTCGCCAGGTCGGTGCCCGACTGCAGTAGGTGCATGGCGGTGGAGTGGCGCAGCGTGTGCGGTGAGATGTGCTGGCCGCGCAGCGATGGACACTCCTGTTCGGCGACCGCGACGGCCCGATCGAGCCGGTCCCGCACTCCGGAGCGGGACATCGGTGCCCCGGACCGGCTGGGGAAGACCGGCGCGTCGGGGGCGTCGTTGATCTTGTCCAGCCAAGCTCGCAGGCCGGTGGCGGTGTTCCTCCACAACGGGATGACGCGTTCCTTGCGGCCCTTGCCGTGCAGGTGCACCGCTGACTGCCGGTCCAGCAGCACATTGCGTCGTTGCAGTGCGGTGATCTCCGAGACGCGGGCGCCGGTGTTGTAGGTGGTCGCGAGCATGACCGCGTCGCGCTGCCCACTCCAGGTGCGGCGGTCCGGTGTGGCGAGGATCGCGGCGATCTGTTCGCGGGACAGGTAGCCGAGCACGGGCCGGTCGAAGCGTTTGGCCGGGATGGCCAGCACGCGCCCAGTGACGGGTAGGGACGCAGGGTCACGGACCGCGGCATACCGCATAAAGGAGTGGATCGCGGCAAGACGCGCATTGCGTGTCCGGACACTGTTGCCGCGGCTGGTCTCGAGGTGGTCGAGAAAGTCCAGCACCACTGGGGCGTCGAGATCGGCCAACTGGAGGGCGGCGGCTGGTTTGCCGGTGCTCTGTTCGATGAAGCCGAACAGCAACTCGAACGCGTCACGGTAGCTTTCCACGGTGCGGGCGACGGCGTAGTCGCGCTCGACGCAAAGACGGGCGAAGTGATCTGGACCTATCGACGCCCGGTTCCCGACGGGCTGCCCTTGTGCTGCGGCATGCCGAACCGCGGGGTTGCGGTGCTTGGGCAGAGCGTTTTCGTGGCCACGAGCGATTCCTTTCTGGTCGCGCTCGATGCCAATACCGGCAAGCCGCGATGGGTCGTCGAGGTCGCCGACTACCGCGATGGGTACACCATGACCGGCGCACCGCTCGCGCTGGGAGATCGTGTCGTCGTAGGCGTCGCCGGGGGCGAATTCGGGGTCCGGGGGTTTCTGGCCGCATTCCACGCTGACGAAGGACGGCTGCTCTGGAAGTTTCACACCGTTCCAGGTCCGGGCGAGGCAGGCCACGACACTTGGACAGGCGACGCCTGGAAAACCGGCGGCGCCCCTACCTGGACGGTCGGAGCTTACGACGCGCAGGACGATGTCATCTTCTGGGGCACCGGCAATCCTTCGCCGGTGTTTCAGGCGAGCGCGCGGCCCGGGGACAATCTTTTCACCAACAGCGTGGTCGCGATCGAGGCGAAGACCGGTCGATTGAAGTGGTTCTACCAGTTCACCCCGGCCGATGAACACGACTGGGATTCGAACCAGCAACCCATCCTCGCCG